>JAYQUR010000146.1:0-8057 GCA_038148075.1 Alphaproteobacteria bacterium
GTTGCACGGCGTTCCGATGACGGTGAAGGATTCGTTCGACCTGGCAGGTTTCCCGTCGACTTTCGGACGGCCGGAGCGGCGCGATCACCGTGCCCGGCGCGATGCCCTGGCGGTTGAGCGGTTGAAGGCAGCCGGCGCGATCGTGTTCGGCAAGACAAATGTGCCGATCGATCTCGCCGATTGGCAGTCGTTCAACGAAATTTACGGCGACACCGTCAACCCGTGGGACGCGTCGCGGACGCCCGGCGGATCGTCGGGCGGGGCCGCGGCGGCCCTTGCAGCCGGTCTCTCCGCGCTCGAATTCGGCAGCGATATCGGCGGGTCGATCAGAATCCCCGCCCATTGCTGCGGCGTGTACGGGCACAAGCCGACATTCGGTATCGTGCCGATGCGCGGGCACGCCTTTTCGCCCGACGACGCGGATTCCGACATTCTCGTCGGCGGCCCGCTTGCGCGGAGCGCCGAAGACCTGGCCGTCGCGCTCGATCTTACGGCGGGCGCAGACCCCGCGGCCGGAAGCGGGTGGCGGCTCGACCTGCCCGACGAGCCGCGCGAGAGCCTGCGCGGGTTTCGCATCGCGGTCGTGACCGACGACGCGCGCTACCCGGTCGACGCCGACACGCGCGCTGCGCTGAACGACACAGCCGATTTTTTCGCCGCGGAGGGCGTAGACGTGGTGCGCGATCCGGCCCTGCCGATGCCGAGCGAGGAGCTCTGGCGGCTTTATCTCCGCCTGCTGCGGGGGGCGACCTCGGCGCGGCTGACGGACGAGGAAGCGAGCGCCGCTGTGGCCGCTGCGGCTGCGACCGACGTGGACGATTTCGGCTACGGCGCGGTCATGCTGCGCGCTCTCGGCCAGAGCCATCACCGGTGGCTGCGCGCGAACGACCGGCGCGCCTGGCTGCGCAACCGCTGGCGGGAATTCTTCGGCGAGGTGGATGCGCTGATCACGCCGATGATGGCGACGGCGGCCTTTCCGCATATCCGCGGCGTCGCCAAGCAGGACCAGCAGCTCGACGTCGACGGCACGATGCGGCCGATTTCCGATACCTATTACTGGATCGGCCTCGCGTCCGTGACCGGTCTGCCGGCCACCGTCGCGCCCGCCGGCGCAAGCCGGGACGGCCTGCCGATCGGGCTTCAGATTATCGGGCCCGAGTTTCTCGACCGGCGCTGCATCAAGCTGGCCGGGTTTCTGGAGCAGGGGTTCCGGAAGTTCGTGCCGCCGCCGGAAGCGGCGCAGAGTATCGGGCGCTAACCGATCCCCAGCAAATCCGCCTGGATTTGCAGCGCGAGATAGCGCGAATTGATGCGGCACTGGGCGAATGAGCCCGCCATGAACCACAGGCCGGGCTGCGGCGTGCGGTGCCAGACGTTGGCAAGCTCCTGCCTGTCGTCGTCGATGCCCCAGACGGGCCCGACCCGGTCGGCGATCTCGTCGCCCATCAGGCGGCGCACGAATTCCGGGATGCCGTGATAGCCGGTCGCGGTGACGATCACGTCGGCGGGGATGTGCGTCCCGTCCTTCATCCGGAGCCCGTCGGGCTCGAAGCCGTCGAGGTCGTCCAGTTGGCGAACGGGGATGGTGCCGTCGGCGATCAGGTCCGAGCATCCGACGTTGAAATAGTAGCCTCCGCCCCGCGTCAGATAGAGGATCTGCCAGTTGCGGCCGTGCTCGGTGCCCTCCTGCAGGCGGAAACCCGTCTTGCGCAGGCGGTTCAGCAGCTCGCGGTCGATCTCGAGGCCCTCGGTCAGGCAGCGTTTGTTGACGGCGCGGACCATGACCATCGGCGAGCCGGCGGTGATCAGGTCGCACGTGTCGACGGATCGTTCGGTTTCGTAGAGCGTGTAGGGCAGCTGGCCGGTCGGCTCGACGCTCTGCACCAGCGTCGGGCTGCGTTGCAGCATTGTGACCGGCACGCCGTTCGTCGCCAGCTCCTGCGCGACGTCGTGCGCGCTGGTCCCCGATCCGACGACGACGGCTTGCTTGCCCTGCCAGTCCTTCGATCCGGTGAAGTCCTGCGTGTGGACGACGGTCCCGTCGAACGCCTGGATCCCGTCGATCTCGACGCGGTTGGGGATCGCGCTGACGCCGGGGGCGAGAACGAGATGAACCGGGCGCACCGTTCGGGTGGACCCGTCCGACCGTTTCAGCGTCACGCGCCAGTCGCCGGCAGCTTCGTCGCGCTCGGCGCCCGTGAACTCGGTGCCGGTCCAGACGTTTAGCTCCATCGCCTCGGCGTAGTAGGCGAGCCAGTCGGCGAGCTTGTCTTTCGGAATGTAGGTCGGCCACGTGGCCGGAAACGGCATGTAGGGCAGGTGGTTGATCTTCGTCCGGTTGTGCAGGACCAGCGCGCGATAGCGCTTGCGCCAGTTGTCGCCGATGCGCGCGTGCCGGTCGACGACCAGCGTATCGAGGCCGAGCTGCGTCAGCCGCGCCGCGATGCCGAGGCCGGCATGACCGGCGCCGACCACGAGGACCTGCGGGTCGCGGTCTTCATATCTTGCAGCCGTCTCGCGCCGGTCGCGCCAGTTGGGACCGCGGTCGCGCTGCATATGGATATTCGGGTCTTCCGGGCGCCGATAAAGTTCCTCGTGACCGCGCCACGCGATCGCCGCCGTCATCAGGGTCCAGATCTTGAGGCTGCCGGCTTCGGGGCAGGGGGCGAGGCGCACGACGCCTTCGCAAGCGGCGCGGTCGGTATCGAACTCGAATGTTGCTTCGACGAACCGAACGCCGCCCAGCTCGGCTGTACGGATCGAGGGCTTTTCGGAATGCGGGCGGAGGTTGTGTGGATGCTGCGCTTCGAATGCGTCCGCCATCAGGTCGACGATAGCGTCCCGGCCCGATTGCGTGCGCATGGTGCCGGAAAACGCGACGAGATCCCGCCAGTGGCTGTCGTTGCGCAGACAGCGGACAATGAGGCTGCGGTCGTTGGACGTCCAGGCCGCTTCCCAATCCTTCGTCCAAGACGACACTGCATCTTCCGGTGCAGCAAAGAGGTCAGCCTCGGCCGGGACCGGCGCGCGGACGCCGATATCGCTGTCAGGCATGCGCTTCGTCTCCCCTAAGTCTGCTTGTCCATTCGAAACGCGGGTCCATGCTATGCCGGAAAGCGCGCAAAACAAAAGGGCGGGATTGTCCCGCCCTTTGCGATCGTGATCCGGTTTGCCGGCGGCGGATCAGCCGATGAAGGTCTCCGGCGCCCAGGTGGAGATCGCGAAAACCGCAACGACGGCGACCCAGTAGAGCCTGAATACGACACCCATCATCCCATTTCTCCCGTTGTTCCAGTGCGACGGCGGTCGGTCCGACCATAGATCGAAGAAAGCATGCAAACCGCGTGCCACGAACGATTCTGGCGGTTTTTCAACGGATTTCCGTAAGGGCGAAAACGATCGCGCCCGGATCCGTAAAAAATCCCGACAGCGTCCGCACCCTTTCTCGACGATTGAAGGAAATTCGCATGTTCCATCGTCTGCTCTCGCGGCGGCCAAAGCCCGCCGTGCGCTCCGATTTCACCCTGTGTCGGTTCGCTGGCGCTTCCCAGCCGGGCTTGTCGGCCGAAGATCGTCGCCGGGAATTCCGCGCCGTGCTGACGTCGACGCCCAGGGGCAGGCGCATCCTCGCGCTGATCCTTGCGCGTTGTCGGGTGTGCGCGCCAAGCCACGTTCCGGGCGATACGCACGAGACGGCGCGGCGCGAGGGCATGCGCGCGGTCGGGCTGTGGCTGCTCGATCAGGTCGAGGACTCGGACGTTCTGCCCCCCGAAACCGCGGCACATGAACCGGGAGAGTCGACTTGAACGCAGGTACCGCATGCCACTGCAGGAACTGCTGCGGTCGTTAGATGGAAACGGAAACGGTGAATTGCAGCGGCTACGCGCCGCGGCCGCAGCAGGCGGAGCTGCATGCCGAACTTCGGCGTTTCAGCGTCCTGGTTTGCCATCGCAGGTTCGGCAAGACGGTGCTCGCGATCAACGAAACCATAAACCGGGCGCTGGAATGCAGCGCCGAGATGCCGCGCTACGGCTATATCGCGCCGTTCTACCGGCAGGCGAAGCAGGTCGCATGGGATTATCTGAAGAACTACACCGCGTCCTTTCCCGACATGCGGGCGCACGAAACCGAGCTTCGTATCGATTTCGCGGGCGGGCGGCGCGATCCAGACGCTCGGCACCGCGCTTCTCGTTCTGTTCATACCCAACCGGGAGACCTGACATGAAACTTCTCGCCGTCGTCCTGGGCGCCCTCGCGCTCGCCGCCTGCGCCTATGTCGACAGGGGCATCGACTTCGCGACCGAAAACGGCTCCAAGGCCGTCGCCAATGCCGTCGAAGGCCAGTGCCGGCGGTCGATGGCCGCGCGGAAAGACGCCTATGCCGTCTACCTCTCCGAGCAACTGAAAGTCGGGTCCGGCAAGCTTCTGCCGTTCGATTGCGACGGCGACGACCGGCCCGATTTCTGAGGCGCGCTTTCCGGGCGATATCTTCCGCCCCGCATTTGTCACGCGCCGGAAACGGTGCCAAATTCCGGCGGCAAGCCAACCTCAGGAGCCGTCAGAAAATGATCGTCGATTTCCAGCACCATTTTACGCCGAAGGAGTTTTTTCCCGAGGGGTTCGGCGATCAGTCGAAGACGTTCTTCGACAAGAACGGGGTGCCGTCTTATTCGTTTCACAGTCTGCTGTTCGATCTCGATGCGCATATCGAAATGATGGACGTCGCCGGGATCGATGCGGCGATGCTCTCCTGCGCGGAAGGCATGTGCGCGGATCTCGAGAAATCGAAGCTGATCAACGACCGCACGAAGGAAGCGACGGTAAACTATCCCGGCCGCTTCCTCGGCTTCGCGCACGCCCACCCGCTCGGCGGCGCGGATGCGTTCGCCGAGATGAAGCGCTGCCGCGAGGAACTCGGTTTCGAGGGCGTCGTGATCACGACCGAGTTCGACGGCAAATACGTTGACGACCCCGCGCTCGATCCGTTCTGGGCGGAGTGCGAGAAGCTCGGCCTGTTCGTGTTCATCCACCCGGCGCTGCGCCTGACCTGGCCGCAGCAGTTCGACGCCTACGATCTCGCGCGGTCCGTCGGCCGCGAGTTCTCGCTCGTCCAGGCGGTGATCCGCCTGATCAACGGCGGCGTTCTCGACCGGTTTCCCAACCTCGTCGTCCAGATCGCCCATCTCGGCGGCGGCATCGCCTCCGTCCTCGGGCGCATCCGGTCCTATCAGGACAAGGATTTCTGGGGCACGCACGAGAGCGAACGCCACGGCTGCCTGCCCGAGCAGGAGTTCGACTGGTATCTTCGCAACCGGCTGGTGTTCGACACCGCCGGCTTCTGCGGCGACGTCCGGTCCGTCAGATCGACCATCGTCGAGCTGCCGACCGACCGTATCGTCTTCGCGTCCGACTACCCGCAGGAAATCCGGGCGCCCGAAGCCGTCAAGAAGTTCGTCGACGACATCCGCGCCATCGGCCCCGAAGGCGAGAAGATGCTCGGCGGAAATACGGGCCTGCTGCTCAAGAACGTCTGACGCCGTTCGTCAGTCCGGATAGATCGCGACCGAGGGTATCTGCGTCCAGGCGGACGGCGCGCCGGCTTTCTCGATGCGTTCGTCCCGGGGTAGGCTTTCGTCCCAAAGCGCAGCGATGAACCGCATCGCCGTCACGCCGTCGGACTCGTCCGAAGCGAGCCACACGATCGGCTTCTGCATGACGTCCGGCTGGATCAGTTTCTCGCGTGCGATACCGGAGGCATCGGGGATCATGCGCGTGTTCACCGGCCCGCCAGGGATCAGGATGTTGGCCGTAACGCCGGTTCCCTCCAGATCCTGGGCCATGATTCGCGTGTGCGCTTCGAGCGCCGCCTTGGTCGGCCCGTAGGCGCCGGCGCCTGACAGATACATCGTATCGAGGCTGGTCGTGACGTTCACGATCCGGCCCCAGCCGCGCTCGATCATGTAGGGCGCGCAGGTCTTCGCCATCAGCTGAGGGCCGAAGATGTTCACCCGCAGCATCGCGTTCCACAGATCGTCGCCCAGTTCCCAGAACTTCGACGGTTTGACGAAGAAATCGGGAATCCGCTCCGGCCCCACCACGGCGTCGTTGACAAGCATGTCGATCCCGCCGAATGTGCCGACGACCTCTTCCGCGGTCGCTTTCGCGCGGTCCGCATCGGTCACGTCGCAGACGATCGCCCGGACCGATCCCTGGCCGCCGGCCGCTTCCGCTTCCGCCGCGGCCTCGTCCAGCACGTCCTTGTCGATGTCGATCATGGCGACCTTGGCGCCCGCTTGCGCCAGCCCGATCGCCATCGACCGGCCCATACCGCGGCCGGCGCCGGTCATCAGGACTGTCTTTCCCTCGAGATTCCGTTCCGTCATTTCCATTCCTCCCTTTCTTCCTATTTAAATCGCCCGGAAAAAGTAATCGTTCGAACCGCTCTTCTCCACGAAACGGTGCGTCGCGGCGAGCGTGTTTTCGACGCTCTCGAAATCGTCCGTTTCGATCACGAACAGTTCGACATGCGTGAACCCGAAGTCGATTCCCTTGAGCGCTTCCAGCTCGAATCCTTCCACGTCCATCGAGAAGAAGTCCACCCGCCGGATGTCGTGGCGCCGGGCAAGCTCGCCGAACGTCACCGCCTCGGTCTCTTCGCGCGTCGCGGCGGCGTCGAACGAATCGCCGCGGTGAAACCCGATATGCGCGTCGAGATTCTTCACGTTCGCGTCCGTGTCCGCGACGATCGAGGCGAGCCCGACGCGCGCGACCGACAACCGGCCCGGTTCGGCCGCCAGCGCTGCGTTTTCGACGATGTTGCGCGCGCCGCGAACGCGGCGGCACAGATCGTACTGGAACCGCGTCGGCTCGATCAGCAGACCCCGCCAGCCGCATCGCCGTTCCAGCATCAGCGTGTTGCTCCACTGGACGCCGTCGGCGGCGCCCACCTCGACGTAGAAACCGTTGCTCAGGTTGCCCAGAAGTTCGAGCGCCCTGGTATCCAGCGCGCCGTGCGACGGCGACGTGCCGAGCAGCGCGCGGAGGCGCGTCACGTAATGCTTGGCGAGGAACCGCAGGCGCGGGTTCAGCAGCCGGCGGGACAGCGCGTTCAGGAACGACAGCATGCGCACGCTCTCCGGTTTACGCCTCGGCCCGGCGTGTCCGGCGTCAGGCCCGCATGGTCGGCATCGGGCTCGTATCGACGAGCTCCATCTGCCGGTGGGCGAGCCGTTCGAACAGTTCCGCGCGCAGCGCGGCGTGCGCCGGATCGTCGAACAGGTTTTCCATCTCGTCCGGATCGTTCTTCAGATCGTACAGCTCGCCCCATTCCTCGCCGCGCGAGACCGTCAGCCGGTATCGGTCGGTGATGAGAGAGCGAATGCGGGGCGGTTTGCTGTAGCCGAAATAGACCCGCTGCTGATCGTCTTCGACGATGACGGAATCGACCGCATCGGGGTCGTCCGCGCCGACGATGGCCTTCAACAGGCTGCGTCCCTGGATGCCGTTGTAGGGCTCGATCATCGCGCGGTCGAGGATCGTCTGTGCGATGTCGCATGTACTGCCCAGCGCATCCGTGCTGCGCGCCGGCGCACCCGGCTCCGACCAGATGAAGGGGACGTGAGTTACGCCGTCGAAGTGCGCCGGTCCCTTCAGCATGAGGCCGTGATCGCCGAGGAAATCGCCGTGATCGGCGGTGAAGACGACGACGGTGTTGTCGGCGAGGCCGGTTTCCTCGAGCTTCGCGAGGATCGCGCCGACGGCGTCGTCGATCATGGCGATCATGCCGCAAGTCAGCGCGCGCGCCTCCAGGACCTCCCGCTCGTTTACGGCGAAGGCGCTTTGCGAATTCGTCACCGCCTCGCCCTTGTCTCGGAGATCGCGCGCCCATTTGACGTGCGGCGGCGGCTCGACGTTGCCGTAATCGAAGCTTGCGGGAAGTTCCATGTCCTCCGGCTTGTACATGTCCCAGTATTTGCCGGGCGGCGTAAACGGGTGATGGGGGTCGGGAAAGGACGCCATCATGAAGAAGGGGCGGTCGTCATCCGCCGCCGCACGCG
>JAYQUR010000147.1:0-7996 GCA_038148075.1 Alphaproteobacteria bacterium
GCCCGATGGCGAAGCCCGAATAGAGGCTCTGCGCCGACGCCGACATGTGATCGGGCACGTTGCGCAGCAAGTACTGCATGGCCGCCAGATGCGCCGCGCCAAAGGTCAGCCCGTGCAGCCACTGGACGGATACCAGGACCCACAGGTCGCTCGACCCCGCGAGGACGGTCCAGCGCACGATGCCCGCCGCTGCCGCAATCAGCATCAGCCGGACCGGACCGAGCCGGCGCATCACCGCGCCGGAAAATGCGAACAGCGCGATCTCCGCGATTACGCCTTCCGCCCATAGCGCGCCGATCACGTCGTCGGCGAGGCCCGCCGCGCGCCAGTGGATCGTTCCGAACACGTAGAGGACCGCATGGCTCGATTGCAGCAGGCTGACCGCGGCCATGAACACCAGAAAGTGCGGCTGGCGCAGGAGCGCGAACGCCGGGATGCGGACGGCCGCCGGGGCAAGGGTTTCCGCATTGCCGATTTCGCTCCGTCCGGGCCGGCGGGCGGGCAGGCCGAAGCCGGCGAAGAAGGCGGCCGCGAGCGATGCGATCATCATCCAGAGAATCGCGGCGTCGCCGGACCGCTCGACGACCCAACCCGCGGCGTAGGCCGCGAGAATGAAGGTGATGGAGCCCCAAAGACGCACCCGGCCGTAATCGAAGCCGTAGGCGTCAGCTGAGCGTGTCGCCAGGTTCTCGCCCAGCGGGATCAGCGCCATGAACATCGCGCTGGCGAGGATATTGACGACGAAGAGCTGCCAGAAACCGTCCGCGAGACCGAAAAGCGCATAGGTCGCGACGCCGCCTGCGGCCGAAATCAGGATGATCTTCCGGTGGGCGCCGGACCGGTCGGCAAAATGGGCGATGAACGGGTTGGCGAATGCGCGGATCCACACCCCGATCGACAGGATCAGGCTGATTTCGGCCGCATCCAGCCCGCGATGCTTCAGCCACGCCGGCCAGAAGGGCAGGTGGATGCCGACCGCGAGAAAGATCGCCGCGTAATAGAAGGAGAACCGGTACGCCATCTTGCCCGGAAGCTTGTAGGCCAAATCGGGTTCCGCGGCACTCGCAATCTGTAGGCCGTCGGTCCCGGCGCGCCGGTGGCGCTCCCCCCGCGTCCGTGGTATCCGGTTCGCACCCGATAACGCACAACGCAACAGGTGAGGGACAGCCGGATGCCTGCTAAATCCATCAAGGTCGACAGTGCCGCCGAGGCCTATCTCACGGTCCTCAAGGATCGCGGCGTGGATTATCTGCTCGGCAACGCCGGCACCGATTTCCCGTCCATCATCGAGGGCCTCTCGAAATCGCTGACCGGCGAGGGCAGTGCGCCGACGCCGATCACCGTGCCGCACGAAAATCTCGGTGTCGCCATGGCGCACGGCTACTACATCGCGACCGGCCGTCTCGCCGCTGTGATGGTGCATGTAAACGTCGGCACGGCGAATGCGATTTGCGGCATCATGAACGCCGCGCGCGAGAATATTCCCCTGATCATGACGTCGGGCCGGACGCCGCTGACCGAAGAAGGCTTCGACGGGTCGCGCTCGCTATATATCCACTGGGGCCAGGAGATGTTCGATCAGGCTTCGATCGTCCGCGAGATGGTCAAGTGGGATTACGAGCTCCGAAACGCGAAGCAGATCGAGACCATCGTCGACCGCGCGATCATGGTCGCGACCAGCGAGCCGCGCGGGCCGGTCTACCTGTCGCTGCCGCGCGAAGTGCTGGCGGAAGATCCCGGCGAGTTCACCTTCCAGTCGCCCGCGCGCCGCGTCGCCGCGCAGGGCTTCGCCGCCGATCCCGGTTCGATCGACGAGGCGGCGGAAATTCTCGCCAATGCCGAGAACCCGCTGATCATCACGGCGTCCATGGGCCAGAACCGCGCTGCCGTGCCGGTGCTCGAAGACCTCGCCGAGCGGTTCGCGCTGCCGGTCATCAGCTACCGGCCGCGCTACGTCAACATCTCGTCCGACCATTCGATGCACATGGGCTACGAGCCGGGCGCGTATCTGCCCAAGGTCGATGCCGTGCTGGTCTTGGATTGCGACGTGCCGTGGATCCCCTCGCTCCACAAACTCAACCCGGATGCCAAGGTTATCCAGATGGGCGCGGATCCGCTGTTCGAACGCTATCCGGTTCGCGGTTTCCCCGGCGATCTTGCCATCAAGGGCAGCGCAGCGGTCGCGCTCGGCCAGTTGTCCGAGGCGATGCAGTCGCGCGAGAAAGGTGCGAAAGCGCGCATCGACGGCCGCCGCGCCCGTATCGGGGCGACCAAGGCCGAGCAGGCCGCGGCCCGTCAGGCGCAGATCGAGAAGATCGCCAGCGGCGGCGCGGCGATGGACAACAACTGGGTCGCACATTGCCTGGGCCAGGTGAAGGAGGACGAGGACGTGCTGATCTCGGAATCCCAGCTCGGCATTGCGAACCTCGCGCTGCGCCGTCCCGGCTCCTATTTCGGTACCAGCCCGTCGGGCGGTCTCGGTTGGGGGCTCGGTGCGGCGCACGGCGTCAAGCTGGGCGAACGCGCCCGCCGAACCATCTGCGTCGTCGGCGACGGGTCCTACATGTTCGGCAACCCGACGCCCGCGCATTTCGTGTCGGCAGCCTACGATCTGCCGGTCCTCACCGTCATCATGAACAACAAGATGTGGGGCTCGGTCCGCAAGGCGACGCTCGGCCTCTATCCGGAGGGCGCGGCGTCGCAGGCCAACCAGGCGCCGCTTACCTATCTCGACCCTGCGCCCGACTATCACAAGATCGTCCAGGCGTCCGACGGTTACGGCGAGGAGGTGACCGAGCCGACCGACCTGCCCGCGGCGCTGGAACGCGCCCTCAAGGCGGTCGACGTCGACAAGCGCCAGGCGGTGCTCAACGTGCACACCACCTACGACGACGCGGCGGCCATCGCCGACGCGCGGCGGTGACGGTGCGATGTCCTTTCCGACGGACGCTCTGAACGAGCAGCTCGCTCGCCTCGCCGACCATCCGTTCTATGCCGGCCGGCTGCGGGCGAAGATCGCCGATGCGGAGGAGTTCGCCTCCTCGGTGGCGCCGATGTCGCGCGCCGATCTCGTCGCCGAGATGTCGAAACCGGGCTACGGAGCGTTCGGCGGCACCAATCCGGTACGCATCAATCTCAGCCCGATGGGCGCGTCGCTCGTGCCCGCCATGCAGACGGCGGCCGATCTCGCCAGCATGGTCGCCGCGGCGCGCACGCATCTCGACGCCTGCGGCATCGGGCCGGGCGACGTCTGCGCGGTCACTTTCGGCTATCACCTGTTCGTCGCCGGGCTGTTCTACCAGTCGCAGATGGAGGCGCACGGGGTCGGCTGCATACCGCTCGGTCCCGGCGAGGCGGAGCGTGCCGTCGAGGTCTGCGCCGCGCACGATGTCACGGTGCTCGCCGGCAACCCTTCCTTCTCGCTCAAGCTGATCGAAGCGGGTCTGAAACCGCCGAAGGTTTTCTTCGCCGGCGGCGAGGCGTTCACGGGAAATCCGACCCTCTACGGCGCGGTGAGGGCGGCGATGCCGGATACCGTCCTCGTCGATTCCTTCTCGCTGTCGGAATTCCTGCCCGTTGCGCGCACGTTCCCCGGCGGCGAGGGCGTGCACGTGTTCGACGAGTTGGTCTATGCCGAGGTCATCGACCCCGCGACCGGTGAGAGCGTCGCCGACGGCGAGCGCGGCGAGCTCGTCCTCACCCACCTCAAGAAGGAGGCGCAACCGCTGGTGCGCTACCGCACCGGCGATCTGACCGTGAAGCGAACGACCGACCCGGTCTGCGGGCGGACGGTGAACCTGCCGCGCGTCGTGTTCGGTCGCACCGACGATATGGTGAAAGTGAAGGGCGTGAAGCTCTACCCGTCGGAGATCCGCGCCGTACTGCTGGGCCTCGACGGGCCGACCGGCGGCTATCGCCTGACGGTTTCTGCGAAGCCCGGCGGCGGCGACCGGCTCGCGCTCGCCATCGAGGGGACCGGCGGCGACGACGTTGCCGAGGAAGTGGCGCGGCGCTTCAAGAGCCAAACGCTGATCTCCGCCGACGAAATTGCGTTCGAGGAGACGTTGGGCGATGGCCCGGCCGTCCTGGACGAGCGCGGCTGATATCGATTTTAGGGACGAAAGTAGAATGACAGATGCACCCTGGCGGCTGATCGTCGACAAGAACTCCTATGCCGACTTTTCCGTGTCGGTATCCCCCGCCGTGGAACAGGCGGTCGTCGAGGGCAAGGCGCCGCCGACCATCTTTCTCAACATCTTCGACCGGGATTCGATCACCGTCGGCGTGAACGAGGATCCCGAACAGGTGCTCGATCTCGAGTTCTGCCGCGAGAACGGCATCGACTTCCGGCGCCGGGTGAACGGCGGCGGCGCGATCTATACCGGCACGGGCTCCGCGTTTCTCGTGTATTTCGTGCCGACCTCGCATCCCGACGTGCCCGAGACGACGGCCGAGGCGTTCCCGAAGATACTGACGGCGCTCGCCGAAACCTTCCGCAAGCTCTACGGCTTTCCCGCCGAGTACCGGCCGCTCAACGACGTCCAGGTCGAGGGCCGCAAGCTGGTGCCGACATCGCTCAAGATCGAGAACGGCGTGATGACGTTCCGGATCGTCGTCAACGTGAAGGAGATGGACACCGATTTGGCTGCCGGCGCGATGCCGATGCCGCCCGAGAAGGTGAAGGACAAGGTGCTGAAAGACCTGCAATCGCGCTTCACCTGTCTCGAACGCGAGGCGGGGCGCGAGCTGAGCGAACAGGATCTGGAAAAAATGACCCGCGCCGCCGTCGCGCACGCGTTCGGCAATTCGGCTCTCGAGCCGGGCTCGCTGACCGACGCCGAGCGGGGGTATGCGGAAGCCTTTCGCGCGAAGTTCGACAACGAGGGCTGGCTCTACGGCAAGAGCGAGCGCAATCGCTTCGGCGGCCTCACCGGTCCCGGCGACACCGTCGGGCGCGGCCGGGAGAAGGCTGTCGGCGGCATGATCTGGGCGACGCTTGTCGTCCGCGACGGCACGGTACTGCATGCCGTCGTCAATGGGGACTGGCACCCGCGGCCTATCGACGGCGTCGCATGGCTCGAACAGGCGCTTTCCGGCGTCGCTGCGGAGGAGGACGCACTGCGGGCGGCCGTCGAGGCGTTCCTTGCCCGCGACGACGTCGAATTCGCGGGCGTCGAGGTCGACGATCTGATGTCGGCGCTCGGCAAGGCGCTCGCGGACCAGAAGGCGCTTGCCTGACGACCTGCCCGCGGCCGGGGGCGCCTACGCCCTCCATTTCGAGCTGGCGAAGCCGCTCACGCTCGAGATCGCCCGGCTCGGGCGTCCCGTTCTCGAACCGGGCACCTACGTTTACGCGGGCAGCGCCTACGGTCCGGGCGGTATCGCAGCGCGGGTCGGGCGCCATCTGAAGCCGGACAAGAAACCCCACTGGCACGTCGACCGGCTGAGCGCGGCAGCGCCCTGTACCCGCGTCGAGACGTTCCCGGGCGGGCGCGAATGCGACATCGTCTCGCGCCTGCTGTCGGCGGGAGGGTCGGTACCCGTGCCCGGTTTCGGCAGCACGGATTGCCGCGTCTGCGCAGCGCATCTCGTCCGAGTTGCCGCCTCCCGGTAAAACCGCAATAGTGCCGCGCGGCTAACACAGGGGATGGAAAATGGCTGTCGTAAACGTCGAGAAACGCGCCGACGGGATCGCGCGCGTCGCGATCAACCGGCCGGACAAGCGCAACGCGCTCAACGACGAGGTGCGAACGACGCTGATCGCAGAACTGCCGAAGCTGCTGGCCGACGATGGCGTCCATGCTCTCCTGCTGACGGGCGAAGGAGGGCATTTCTGTGCCGGCGGCGATATCGCCAGCATGGAAAAACTCGATTCGCAGGGCGCGCGGGCGCGCATGAAGCAGAACCACCAGATCGTGCGCCTGATCGCGGAGGCCGAAAAGCCCGTGGTGACCGCCATCGAGGGCTTCGCCGTCGGCGCCGGAGCGGGTCTCGCGATGCTGGGCGACACCGCCGTCATCGCCGAGAACGGGACCATCGGCTTTCCGTTCTTCAAGGTCGGGTTGATTCCCGACTACGCTATCCTCCACACGTTGCCGCGGCGCGCCGGCGGCGCGCGGGCGCGCCAGATCCTGCTCTATGCGCGGATGATCAAGGCGCCCGAGGCGGTAAGGGACGGGCTCGCCGACGAGCTGGTGCCCGAAGGCGCTGCGGAGGAGGTCGCCATCGAACGCGCGCAGGAACTTGCCGGGATGCCGCCCTTCGCTTTCGCCATCGCCAAGCGCCAGCTCGGTCTGTGGCCCGAATCCCTCGACGCATCGCTCGAGATGGAAGCGCTCGCCCAGGCGGGCTGTTTCGGCGCCGGCGAGTTCCGCGAAGGCTATACGGCGTTCATGGAGAAACGCGCGCCGGATTTTCGGCGCTGACGCGCTAAAGGAGTGCGGGCCGGCGCAGCGTGAGATAGGAAATGACCCCCCAGGTCCTCAAGACCCGCATCACCGATCTGTTCGGGATCGACCATCCGCTGGTTTGCGGCGGCATGATGTGGCTGGCCGATGCCGATTACGTCTCGGCGGTCGCACGGGCCGGGGCCATCGGGTTCATCACGCCGCGCTCCTTTCCGACGCCCGAGGATTTCAGGGAAGAACTGAAAAAGGCGCAGGCCCGGTCGGAGGGCAAGCCGTTCGGCGTGAACCTCTACGTTTCCGCGCGTCCCGAAGCCAACGAACAGCTGGCGCTGTTCCTAGACATTTCCATCGAGGAAGGCGTTAAGTTCGTCGAGACGGCCGGCTATTCGCCGAAGGCGTTCATGCCCAGGATCAAGGAAGCCGGAATCACCGTCATCCACAAATGCACGACGCTGCGCCATGCGCAGTCGGCGGAACGCGCCGGCGTCGATGCCGTAACGATTCTCGGCGCGGAGGCCGGCGGACATCCGGGCATGGATCTCATAGGCACCATGGTGCAGGGAGCGATCGTGCCGCACGGCCTCGACATCCCGGTCGTGCTAGCGGGCGGCATGGGCACCGGGCGCCAGCTGATGGCGTGCCTGTCGCTCGGCGCAGACGCGATGCTGCTGGCGACGCGCATGATCGTCGCCGAGGAAATCTGGGCGCATGCCGATTACAAACGGCACATAGCGACGCTCGGCCCGGAGGCGACAAAGATCATCATGTCGATTTTCGGCGACAATTCGCGGGCCATCGACAATGCGTCGACGCAGGCGATCCTCGAATTGGAAGCGGACGGCGTCACGGACTACGAAGCTTACCGGCCGCACGTGCAGGGCACGCTCCAGCGCAAGGCCTACGAGGACGGCGACTGGACGCGCGGCGCGATGTCGCTCGGCCAGGCGGTTGCTTTTGCCCGAGAGATCGAACCGGTCGAGGCGATCGTCGACGGGATCATGGCGGAGGCCGTTTCCGTGCGCGAACGGCTGAACGCGCTATAAATAAGCGAACGACAGGAATGAAGAGGGCGGCCGGATGGCTCAGGACGTAAATTCTCCCGACTACACCATCGGCGTGATCGGCACCGGAACGATGGGGCGCGGTATCGCGCAGATTGCCGTCGTCGGGGGCTATCGCGTGAAAATGTTCGACGCGCAGGACGGTGCGGCGGCGCAGGCCGAGGAATTCGTCCACCGCATGGTCAACCGTGCTGCCGAAAAGGGGCAGATGTCCGAGGACGACGCGGCGGCTGCGAACGGCCGGCTCGACATCGCGGCGACGCTGGCGGATTTTGCCGGTTGCGGCATGGTGGTAGAGGCCATCGTCGAAAATCTCGACATAAAGCGCGAGCTGTTCCGCGAGCTCGAGGGCATCGTCGCCGAAGATACGATCCTCGCCTCCAACACCTCGTCGCTGTCGGTGACGCAGATCGCCGCCGGCTGCGCGCAGCCCGAACGCGTCGCGGGCTATCACTTCTTCAATCCGGTGCCGCTGCTGAAGGTGGTCGAGGTCGTCGACGGCCAGATGACCGCCCCGTGGGTTGCCGA
>JAYQUR010000148.1:0-7980 GCA_038148075.1 Alphaproteobacteria bacterium
GATCTGCGCGGTTCAGCGTGTAGAAGTGGAAGCAGTCGACGCCCTCCGACATCAGAAGCCGGCACTGCTCGGCGGCGGCGGTCGCGGCGACCAGTTTCCGCGTTTCGAGGTCGTCGGCCGCACTGCGCGCCTCGGGGTGCGTCTCGGGATAGGCGGCGACGCTGATCTCGAAATCCCCGACACGTCGAAGCCCTTCGACCAGATCGACCGCGTATTCGTAGCCATCCGGATGGGGAACATAGGAATCGTCACTGTCGGGCGGGTCGCCGCGCAGCGCGACGATATGGCGGATGCCCGCCTCCCAGTAAGTCCGGGCAACCGCATCCACCTCGGCGCGGCTGGCGTCGACGCATGTCAGGTGTGCCGCCGCCGTCAGCGCCGTTTCGCGGTTGTTCCGCGTCACGGTGGCGTGCGTCCGGTCGCGGGAATTAACCATATCGGCTTTGTCTCACCATATGCTTAATTCGACGTTGTGACAAATTTGTCACAATTCTGAGGCGCTTGATGGGCACCAGCGGCTTTCGGGGTTTCGCGGAACCGGCTAGAATTGGTAATTAGCACTGGCGGCGATCGCATGGCGGGCCGTCGCAGGGGCTGTTTGAACGTTGCGGTTAAGCGTGCATTTACCTGATGGGCTTAGCGTCGCGGAGGTAGCAAATGCCGGATCGGATACCAAAAATTGTACCGAGTCGGGATTTTGGAATAAGGTTCGTCACGTCCTTCGCGGACGCTGCGCAAAGCGCTCGACGGTCGAGAGTAGGGAATTCGGGGCTGGATATCGTGTCATTGTTTGAACCAGTTTCGCGTCGGGGCATCCGGACGCTTGTGTGTGTCGCCCTCGCAACAGTCTTCGCTGCGGGCTGCGCGACGCCGCCGCCCGCAACCGACAAGGAAGCCGTCGCGGCCTTCGAGAAGGACAACGATCCATACGAGCCCTTCAACCGGGCGATGTTCGATTTCAATTTGTTTCTGGACGATGCGATTCTTCGCCCGGTCTCTTACCTGTACAAGGAAGGCGTGCCGGAACCGCTCCAGTACAACGTCCACAGCTTCCTGAACAATCTCCGCGGGCCGGTGATCTTCGCGAACGACCTGTTCCAGGGCGAGATGGACCGCGCCGGCAATACCCTGCTGCGGTTCGCGATGAACTCGACCATCGGCCTGTTCGGTATCGCCGACGTCGCGACCGAAGCCGGCATTCCCGCCCATGACGAAGACTTCGGCCAGACCCTTGCGGTCTGGAATACCGAGCCGGGCCCCTACCTGGTCCTCCCGATCTTCGGGCCGTCGAATCCCCGCGATGCGGTCGGTCTCGTCGTCGATACGCTGATGGATCCGGTGACGTGGATCGCGTCGACGGAGTTCGGCATCGGACGCGCGGCAACGACCGCTGTCGATCGCCGGGCGCGGCGCTACGATGCGATCAACGACCTGCAGAAGAACTCGCTCGACTTCTATTCGGCGGTAAAGAGCCTCTACAGGCAGCGCCGGCTGAACGAGATCAAGAACGGGGTGCCGACGGCCGTCAGCCCGGCACCGGGTCGCATTTCGGTCGCCCCGGACGGCGCGGGCAAGGACCAGCAGAGCCAAGAACAATCCTCGGGCAATTAGATGCGGGCGTCGATCCGGTCGATATTTCTCGGTTTCGCGGCACTGACATTTCTCTTCGCTGCAGCGCCGGCGTCGGCGAACCCGTCGGCGGACTTCATCGAGGCAGTCAGCTCTAAGGCGTTTTCGTCGCTCGGCGAGAACGGCATTTCCGACGATGAACGCGTAAAACGCTTTCGCGTCCTGCTGAACGACGCCTTCGACCTGAAATATATCGGAAGGTTCGTCCTCGGCGTTCACGGACGCCGCGCGACGGACGAAGAAAAGACCGAGTTCCAGTCGCTGTTCGAGAAGTTCGTCATCCAGGCCTATGCCAACCGTTTCAGGGACCTGACGGACAAGAAGCTGAAGGTAATCCGGGCGGAACCGCTAAGCGGCAAGGACACGCTGGTGATCAGCCACATCGAGATCGCCGGACAGCAGCCGATCCCGGTCAACTGGAAGGTCCGGGACGGGAACGGTGCCCACAAGATCATCGACGTCACCGTCGAAGGCATCAGCATGAGCGTGACCCAGCGCGACGAATTCGCCGCGGTGATCCGTCAGAGCGGCGGCAAGGTCACGGGCCTCATCAAGGCGCTTCGCCGCAAGACCGGCGAATAGCCGGCAGAGTCCGCGCCCCGGCGAAAGCAGCCGTGCGCGCTTCACCCCCTGAAATCGAGCTTCAGAGCCGGTCCCGATCCGGAGACAGCCACGCGTCGAGATAGGGCGCGAGGCGCTCGCGGATGGATTGCGCGTTATGCAGCGCGCAGAAATGCGCCGCCATGGCCTGAAACATGAACGCCTGCACGCCCTCCGCCAGGAGATCCGGCGGCACGTCGCGCCGGAACGGCGCGCCCGCGAACCAGCGCTGGAATATCTCGATCTGCCGGCCGAACGTGGTTGCAACCGGTCCGATTTTCTCGACCGCAGCCGCCCCGGAATACCGCAGCACGATATCGAAGACGTATCGTTCGCACGTCATGAACTCGCACAGCGGCATCAGCGCGCCGACCAACCCGTCGACGGTCTTTGGAGCTGCCGCCCCTTCGAGCGCATCCAGATAAGCGTCGATCCGCGCGCCGACGATCATTTCCATCAGCGAGTCCTTGTCCCGGAAATGGGCGAAGAACGTTCCCTTCGCGGTTCCCGCTCGCTGCACGACCTCTTCGACGCGCAATGCCTCGAAACCTTCTTCCGACACGATAGCTTCCGCGGCGGCGATCAGGCGCGCGCGGGTTTCGAGGGTTCTCTGCTGGACGGCTCGAGCCATGACGGCGTTATCGCAAATTATTTCGACCGCGGTCAACTTTTATATTGACCGCGGTCATCTTAACCCTTACCTATATTGACCACGGTCATATTAATGAGGTCACCCGCCATGCAGCCGAAACGCATATTCGTACTGAACGGACACCCGGCAACGGACTCGCTGAACCGCACCCTTGCCGAGGCATACGCCGATGCGGCGCGCGACGCCGGACACGACATCCGCGCGACGCATCTGTGCGACCTCGCCTTCGATACCGATTACGGATATGGCGGATACGAGCGGTTCAAACCGCTGGAAGCGCCGCTCGAAGCGATGCTGGCGGATATCGAATGGTGCGAGCACCTCGTGCTGACCTCGCCGATGTGGTGGGGCGGCGTTCCGGCGAAGCTCAAGGGCCTGTTCGATCGCGCCTTTCTCCCCGGCCGCACGTTCGATACGCGGACGACGAACTGGATGGGTATGCCGGCCCCGATGCTGTCGGGGCGAACCGCGCGCATAATCGTCACTTCGGATACGCCGGACTGGTTCCTCCGGCTGGCTTACCGCAACGCGATGCCGCGGCAGCTACGCGACCAGGTGTTCGGGATCGTCGGGATAAAGCCGGTCCGGATCGCGCATTTCTCCGGCGCCAGCCACCCGGAACCGGGCAAGGTGGACCGCTGGATCGCGCGGGCGCGCAAATACGGTGCCGCGGCAAGGTTACCCGACCTCCGCGGCTCCCGGATGGGTCGCCGCTCGACCGTCAGGCGCGGACGAGCGGCTTGTACTTGAGGCGCCGCGGGTTGTCGGCATCGTCGCCGAGACGCCGCCGCCGGTCTTCCTCGTAATCCGCGTAGTTGCCCTCGAACCACGTCACCTGGCTTTCGCCCTCGAAGGCGAGGATATGGGTCGAGATACGATCGAGGAACCAGCGATCGTGGCTGATGACCAGAACGCAACCGGCGAACTCCAGCAGCGCGTCTTCCAGCGCGCGCAGCGTGTCGACGTCGAGATCGTTGGTCGGTTCGTCGAGCAGCAGTACATTGTTCTTCGCTTTCAGCATCTTGGCAAGGTGCACGCGGTTGCGCTCGCCGCCGGAGAGCTGGCCGACCTTCTTCTGCTGGTCGGGGCCCTTGAAGTTGAACGCACCGACATAGGCCCGGCTCTGGGTCGTCCCTTTGCCGAGCTCGATAACGTCCGCGCCTTCGGAAATCTCCTCCCAGACGGTCTTGTTGCCGTCGAGCGAATCGCGGCTCTGGTCGATATATCCGAGAGACACCGTATCGCCGACGCGCAACGTGCCGGAATCGGGCCCTTCCTGCCCGGTGATCATCCGGAACAGCGTCGTCTTGCCGGCGCCGTTGGCGCCGATGATGCCGACGATGGCGCCGGGCGGGATCTTGAAGTCGAGATTTTCGATCAGCAGCCTGTCGCCGAAGCCCTTGTTGACACCTTGCGCCTCGATCACCAGGTCGCCGAGCCGTGGCCCGGGCGGAATGATGATCTGCGCCGAATCCGGCGCGCGGTCCGCCGCTTCCGCGAGCAGCGTTTCGTACGCCGTGATGCGCGCCCTGTTCTTCGCCTGGCGCGCGCGCGGCGAAGCGGCGATCCATTCGCGCTCGCGGCTCAGCGTGCGCTGGCGGGCCTTCTCCGACCGTTCCTCCTGCTCGAGGCGCTTCTGCTTCTGTTCGAGCCACGCCGAATAGTTGCCCTCGAACGGTATGCCGCGGCCGCGATCCAGTTCGAGGATCCAGCCCGCGACGTTGTCCAGGAAGTAGCGGTCGTGGGTCACGGCCACCACCGTGCCCGTATAGGTCTCCAGATGACGCTCCAGCCACGCAACGGATTCCGCGTCGAGATGGTTGGTCGGCTCGTCGAGCAGCAGCAGGTCGGGCTGGCGAAGCAGCAGGCGGCACAGCGCGACGCGGCGGCGTTCGCCGCCCGACAGCGTGGTCACGTCGGCATCCTTCGGCGGGCAACGCAGCGCATCCATTGCGATTTCCAGCTTGCGTTCGAGGTCCCAGCCGTCGGCCGCGTCGATCTTCTCCTGCAGATCGCCCTGTTCCGCGATCAACGCGTTCATCTCGTCGTCGTCCATCGGTTCGGCGAACTTGTTCGAGATCTCCTCGAAACGCTGGAGCAGCGCATGCGTCTCGGCCAAGCCCTCGAGCACATTGCCGTAGACGTCCTTCGTCTCGTCGAGCGCCGGTTCCTGATGAAGGATGCCGACCTCGGCCTGCTCGGCGGCCCACGCCTCGCCGTTGAATTCCTTGTCCTCGCCCGCCATGATCTTCATCAGCGTCGACTTGCCCGCGCCGTTGACGCCGAGGACGCCGATCTTCGCGCCGGGCAGGAACGCGAGCGTGACGTGCTTCAGGACCTCCCGTCCGCCGGGAAAGGTCTTGGTAAGGTCGCGCATCGTGTAAACGTACTGATAGGACGCCATGGGGTTCGGGTCTCCTGGAGCCGTCAGGGGAACCTGCGGCCGGGTTTTCGCGGGGCCCGTTCTTAACGCCGACCGGCGGTTATTTCCAGTACTGGATTCAGGTGCGGATCGAGCCTTGCCCGATGGCGATGGCGCACGGGGACTGATAGAATTTCGCCATGCCAGACGCCGTCTCTCCCGTCACCGTCCAGATCGTCCGCAACCGCATCGCCAGCCTGATGGAGGAGATGGACTACCGGTTCTACCGGTCGGGCTATTCGACCATCGTGCGCGAAAGCCGCGATTTTTCCTGCGTCGTCACCGACCGCACCGGCCGCCTCTCGGTCGCGCCGTTCATGTATTTCCACGCGCCAGTCTATTTCCACCTGATCCAGCGCGTGCTTGAGCTCTTCGGCGAAGACGGTCTCGACGACGGCGACGTTCTGGTCTGCAACCACCCCTACGAAGGCAGCCTGCCGCACGTGCCGGACATGGCGCTGGTCCGCCCCGTGTTCGCCGACGGCGCGCTGGTCGCCTTTACCGCCTCGATCGCCCACAAGGCCGACGTCGGCGGCGCGGTGGCGGGCAGCACGTGGGGCCAGGCGACCAACCTTTTCCAGGAAGGCATGCTGCTGCCGCCGGTGAAGATCGTGCGCAAGGGCGCGCCCAACCTCGACCTCGAACGGCTGATCGCCGGAAACTCGCGGGCGCCGGAACTCGTGCTCGGCGACATGCACGCCCAGATCGGCGTCACCGGCATCGGCCGCGACCGGCTTGTCGCGCTGTGCGCGGATATCGGCCGCGAGACCTTCGCAGCGGCTTTCGATGCCATCATCGACGCGTCGGCGCGCAATTTCGCCGCCGCCATGGCGCGCCTGCCCGACGGCGAGAGCGAGTCCGAGGGGTTCCTCGACGACGACGGCGTCAGCCGCCAGGTCCCGGTCAGGATCCGGGTGCGGGTCGAGGTGACGGACGGCCGGGTCCATTTCGACTTTACGGGCACGGCGCCGCAGACGCGCGGGCCCGCGAACCTCCGGATCGCCATGGTCGAGGCGTGCGCGTTCTATTGCCTGATCGGCTTCCTCGACAAGGACATCCCCTATTCCGACGCGGCCCGCGAGCTCGTCCGTTTCACCTTTCCGGAACGGTCCGTCGTCAGCCCGGAGCCGCCGGCGCCGTGCTCGTCCTATATGAAGACCTGCCAGAAGGTCGTCGACGTGATGCTGCAGGCGCTGGACGGGTTCCTGCCCGGCCGCGCCATCGCCAACGTCGGCGGCAGCGCCTCCATCATGGTCGCCTGGCAGGACGGGGTGAAGCGCAACAACCAGTACGAAATCTTCGGCTCGGCCTACGGCGCCGGCGCGGGCCATGACGGCACGACCGGCGTCACCGTGCATCTCGCCAACATCTTCGCGACACCGATCGAGATCGTGGAATCCGAGTTTCCCTGCCGCGTCGCGCGCTACGAGGCGATCCCCGATACCGGTGGGCGCGGCGAGTTCCGCGGCGGCCTCGCCTACCGCCGCGACTACGAGCTGCTGGCGCCGGCCGCCATCACCTACCGCGCAGACCGGGCCGAGATGGAGCCGCTCGGCCTCGCGGGCGGCGAAGCGGGGGCGAAAAGCCGTTTCCTGCTGGCGCCGGAAACGGCGGCCCAGCGCCAGTTTCCGTCGTCGTTCCGGGAAATTTTCGAGGCGGGCACCGTGTTCAGCATCCAGACCGCGGGCGGCGGCGGCTACGGCGACCCGGCGAAGCGCGATGCCGCCGCCGTCGCGCAGGACATCGCCGAAGGCTACGTCAGCGGCAAATCCTGAACGAAAAAAAGGGCGGTTCCGAGGGACCGCCCGATTTTGGAGGAGAAAACCTGCGTCTCAGGCGCGGCGGCGGCGGGCGTAGCCCAGACCGGCGAGACCGAGACCGAAGATGATCAGCATGCCGGGCTCCGGCACCGGGTTGGTGTCGGTGATTTCGGCGAGGATCTTGGTTTCCACGGCCGTCCTGAAAACCTCGAAGCTGGCCGCGGCGACCACGAACCCGTCGGACGTGATCACGTTGTTCGTGTAGTAGGTGTCGAGCGTCGCGACGTCGTTCAGGATCGGCAGGCCGTTGATCGTGATGCCGGCAAGCTCGGCGATATCGCGCTGCGTCTGCACGGCGGCTATGCCCGACAGCCCGTCATGCGAGACGTTCTGGGTGCCGTCGCCGGAAACGTCGATCACGAGGCGGTCGCCCTCGAAGGCGTTGCCGAGAATTTCGGTCGTGCCTAGGTCGATACCTTCGGCGATATCGGTCGAGCCGCCGCCGCTGGTCACGTTGGGCGTGAACAGGGCCGCGATCGAGTTCGCGAAGTTTGCAGCGTCGGTCGCGTTCGTCAGATGCGTCCAGCCGATCTGAACGCTGGCGCTGATGTTGAACTGCACGACGTTGACCGCGATGCCGTTGGTCGTGTTGGAAATCGCCGTCTGGACCGCAGCGCTGTTGAAAGCGTCGACATACCCCTGGTACTGCAGCGTGTATTCGGTGGCGTTGACGCTGCCCGACGTATCGACGACGAGCGACAGCTCGAGATCGACCGGCACGGCATGCGCCTGCCCCGTAGCCGCCAGCGCCAGTCCCGCCGCGCCGATGAATCCGATGATATGGCTTTTGAACCTACCCATTTTTCTCTCCTTGTCCAGCGGCTTCCGGGCCGTTGTTTCCGTATGTTGCGTAGCCG
>JAYQUR010000149.1:0-7942 GCA_038148075.1 Alphaproteobacteria bacterium
GTCGAGCACTGTCTCGACCTCGGCGTTTCGCCGGACCGGATCGGTTTCGGCAACACCGTGAAGAAGGAGCGGGATATCGCGCGGGCATTCGAGCAGGGGATCCAGCTCTATGCCTTCGACAGCCGCGCGGAACTCGACAAGCTGGCCGCCGCGGCGCCGGGCGCGCGCGTCTTCTGCCGAATTTTCATGGACGGTGTCGGCTCCGACTGGCCGCTGTCCCGCAAGTTCGGCTGCGAGCCGGACATGGCGATCGAACTCTTGTCCGAAGCCGGCGAGAAGGGTCTGAACCCCATCGGCGTGTCGTTCCATGTCGGTTCGCAGCAACGCGACCTCGGGCAGTACGACGTCGCCATCGGCCGCGCGGCGACGATCTTCAGCGATCTCGGATCCCGCGGCATCAAGCTTGAGATGATGAATATCGGGGGAGGTTTCCCCGCGCGCTACCGCAACGAGATCGAACCGGTCGCTGCCTACGGCGAGGCGATCCGCGCTGCCGTGGTGAAGTATTTCGGCAACCGCCCGCCGCGGATCGTGGCGGAGCCCGGCCGCAGCATTGCGGGCGACGCCGGCATCCTGCAGACCGAAGTGGTGCTGGTCGCCGAGAAGTCGCGCGGCCCCGGCAAGCGCTGGGTCTTCCTCGATGTCGGCAAGTTCGGCGGCCTGCCCGAGACGCACGAGGAGGCGATCCAGTATCGCATCACGACACCGCACGACGGCGGGCCCGCCGGCCCGGTCGTCATCGCCGGCCCAACCTGCGACGAGGTCGACGTTCTTTACAAGGAAACGGACTACCAGCTCCCGATGGCGCTCGCCGCAGGGGACAAGATCGAATTCCTGTCGACAGGCGCCTATACCGCGACCTATGCGTCTATAGGCTTCAACGGTTTCCCGCCGCTCAACGAGTATTATATCTGAGCGAGGCTGCTTTCTGGACGGCGCCCGTCCGCTCCCCTTACACTGGCGCCCACAAAGCAATCCGGGATCGAAGGGGAGAAGAATGAAACTCTACGGATTTTCGCGGTCGTCGGCGGCGTTCCGCGTCCGCATCGCCCTCAACCTCAAGGGCATCGGCTGGGATCACGTGAACATCAGCCTTCCGGGCGGCGATCAGTTCGGGGACGATTACCTGAAGGTCAATCCTCAGGCGCGCGTGCCCACCCTGATCGACGGCGAGACGTCGTTGTTCCAATCGATGGCGATCCTCGAATATCTCGACGAAACCCATCCCGAACCGCCTTTCCTGCCTGCCGATCCGAAAGGACGCGCGCGGGTTCGAGGCCTTGCCGACATCATCGCGTGCGACATTCACCCGCTGAACAACCTCGCGGTCCTGAAATTCCTGTCGAAACCCATCGGCGCCGACAAGGAAACGATAGAAAAGGTCTGGTATCCGCACTGGATCGCAGAGGGATTCAAGGCGCTGGAGGCGCATCTGGCCCGGGATTCGGAAACGGGCGTCTTCGCGCACGGAGACGCGCCCGGCCTGGTCGATATCTGCATCGTGCCGCAGGTGTTCAACGCTCAGCGCTACGAGTGCGACCTCGCGCCCTTTCCGACGATCATGCGGATATTCGACGCCTGCATGGCGCTCGACGCATTCGACGCGGCGCAGCCGTCGAAACAGCCGGATTAGGCCCTATCTGCAACGCGCCGGCCCGACCGACCGGCGGAGCCGTTTAACCCTTGCCCGCTACTTCGCTTCGCGGATCTGCGCGACGGTGGCGCGCATTGATTCGAGATCCTGGCCGCCCCGGATGAGCCGGTCGCCGATCAGGAAGGACGGCGTTCCGTTCAGCTTGAGTTTCTCGGCGAGTTCGTAATTCCGCTGGAGGACAGCGTTCGTTTCCGCAGAGCCCATGTCCTTGCGAAGGCGGTCGACGTCGAGCCCGACCGTTGCCGCGATGCGCAGGATAGACGGCTCCTCAAGGCTCGTGCGCGATTCCATCATCGCGTTGTGGAACTCGAAATACTTGCCCTGTCTCTGCGCCGCGATCGCTGCGCGCGCGGCGATGACCGAATCCGGACCAAGGATCGGCCATTCCTTGTAGACACGGCGAATGTTCCTGTCGTCGTCGACAAGCTGATTCACGATCGGATGCACGCGCCGGCAGACGCCGCAGCGATAGTCGAAGAATTCGACGATCGTGACGTCGCCCTTCGGATTTCCGCCGACCGGCGATGTCGGATCTCGGTAAATCACCTCCGCATTCGATGCGACGGCTTGTCGGTCGGCCTGCTGTTCCGCTAGCTGCTTCTTCTCCCGTAGCTTGGCGATCGCCTCCATGATGATTTCCGGGTTCTCCAGCAGATAGTCCCGGATCACCTGCTCCATTGCGGCCTTGTCGGATGGCGAAACAGGGCCGGCAGCAGCGGTTGGCTGGGCCGGCGAAAGCGCTACTGCGCAGAGCATGCCGGCGCACAGCGCGGGAATGCCTCTCGATCTGGCCGGTCGGGCGGGATAAGACATTTTCGTTCCTTTGCAGGCGCGCCAAGGGCACGCAACAGTTACTGAATCCAGCATAGCGCGTGAAACGCTAACCGTCGGTCAATTATGTTTGAACCGCAGAAATCGTCAGTTTTTCCTGTTTTTCTTGTGTTGCCGCTCGGCGGTCGCGAACAGGTCCTGCGCGCGCAGCCAGGCGGGTTCTCCTTCCTTAAGCAGGCGCATCGCCTTCTGCGCCTGTCCCATCGCGTCGAACGGGTGGCCGGTCAGCAGGTTGTATTCCGCCAGAGACAGCGCTGACAGCCCGAGTTCGCCGTTCCGGCCGTAGGTGATCGCGGCCAGCCGCCAGGCAAGCGGCATGTATCGTTCCCGGCGAAGCGCTTGCTTCAGGTGCGCTTCGGCGTTCTCCAGCATGCCCGGCCCGTCGAGCTCGATCATGACATGGGCCAGACCGACCCGCAGCAGCGGTTCGTTCGGCCGCAATTCCACCGCTTTCCGATAATAGGGGAGGGCCTCAGACCCGCGCGCGTTCTCGAACAGCATCTGGCCCTTGAGTTCCTGGAACCAGGGATCGTCCGGCATCTGGGCGATCAGGCCGTCGATCAGCGGCAGGGCCTCGGCGAGGTTCGCATCCCGGTAATAGGCGATCGATCGCGCATAGCGCGACGCGACCGACGTGTCGTCGGCCATGAAATCCCCGAGGGTCTTCGACGTGGGGTCAAGAAATCCGGCGAGCTTGGCTCTCATGCGATCGTGTTCCGCTTTCAGCGCGGAGGGTATCCCCGCGTCCGAATATCTCGATTTCGAAACATGGTCCTCGACGAAGGCGATACGATCGCGAGTCAACGGATGGGTGATCGCGTAGGGATCCTGCCGCGAACGATGCAGCAGTTCCTGGTCCTGAATGACCTCGAAGAACTCCAGCAGGCCGCGCGCCGAAACTCGGGTCTGGTCCAGCAGGTCGACTGCAACCTGGTCCGCCGACCGCTCTTGCGTCCGGGTGAACTTGAGAAGGTTCTTGAAGGCAATTTCCTGCGCCTTCGCGGTGCCCGCGGCTCCCGCGCCCGGCTCGCCCGAAAGGACCCCGATGGCGATCCCGATGATCGATCCGATCAGGGCCTGGTCTTCGGCGTCGCTGATAGCACCCTCCAGCCGCGCGAGATGGCCGCCCGTGATATGGCCGATTTCGTGCGCGATCACGCCCATGACCTGCCCCGGGTGTTCGGCGCGCATCAGCAGGCCGGTCGAGAGGAAGATTCGCTGTCCGCGGGCGACGAAGGCATTGAGTTCGGGCCCCTTGACCAGATGGAAATCGACGTCGTCCGGCACCAGCGCGGCGGCGCGCAGAAGTGGCGTGGCGTAGGTCCGGATGGTATGTTCGATTTCAGCGTCCCGGATGAGCCCCTGCGCCGTCGCCGGGACCCATGAACCGGCGGCCAACAACGCGGTCGACAGGAAAACAACAACGGCGAGCGCCCGTTTCGCGATCATGGACAAGACGCTCCAACGAGTATCGGACAGGGAGAAATATGCTTTGCGCACCGGGAGTGCTCTCAATCGCGTCATGCCCTTCAAAGGTAGGTATGGCCTCCGTCTCCGTCAATCGATCGCCGGCCTGCTGTCGGCCGCGATTCTCGCGGCCTGTTCCTCCGATGCGCCGCCCGAAGGCTTTGTCGGCCATATCGAGGGGAATTTCGGCGGCGTCGTTTCCGGCGAACCGCGCGCATCGCTGATCGGCCGCGATGTCCTGTCGGCGGGCGGGACGGCCGCCGATGCGGCCGTCGCGATGTTTTTCGCCCTTGCCGCGACGTATCCCGATGCTGGCAGTCTTGGCGGCGAGGGCGTTTGCATCGTCCAGCAGTCCGATCGCAGGGGCGGCGTCGAGGCGATAGAATTCCGGCCGCTCCTGATTCGGCGCGGCGGACAGACCATTGCCGTTCCGGGCGGCGTGCGCGCGATGTTCGCGTTGCAGGCGCGATACGGCCGCCTGCAGTGGGCGCGCCTGATCCAGCCGGCGGAGCAGCTTGCCCGGTTCGGCCATCCCGTTTCCAGGGCGTTCGCGCGCCCCCTGGCGGCGGCGCCTGAGAGCGCCTTCGCGTCGTCCGAGATGAAGAAGCTGTTCTACAAGGACGGCAAGCGACTGACCGAGGGCGGCACGCTTGAGCAGGTACAGCTGGCATCCGTACTCGCGGCGATCCGGTTCCGCGGCGCCGGCGATTTCTATACCGGCGACGTGGCGCGACGGCTCGCAGACGGTCTCAGCCGCAATGCGGGCGTTCCGGTAACCGTTGGCGACATCCGGAATTACCGGCCTGTCTGGCTGACGACCCAGAAGACTACCGTCGGCAATCACGCACTTCACCTTCCCGCCGGCGCCAAGGCGACGGCGGCGCTCGAACTGTGGAGCGAATTGGTGCGCAATCCGTCCGCCGCGGCAGGTGCAGGCCTATCGCCGGCGGGCGGCGACAGCATCGGATTTGCGGCGATCGACAACAAGAGCGGCGCGGCGGCATGCACGATCGGTGCCCACGACGCGCTGAAGCACGGCCGCATCATCGGCGATACGGGCATCCTGCAGGCAGGACCGCGACCGTCGGGCCTCCAGTATCCCGGCCTCGCGGCGATCGTCGTCAACGAGCCCCGGAGCGACATAATCGCTACGGTTACCGCCGCGGGCGGTGGGGCCGTATCGGACGCCCGCGCGCTGGCGACAGCCTCGCGCGTCTTCGGCGGCACGGGGTTGTCCCAGGCCATGGCCGCGTCGCCGCCTTCGCCCGGCGCGCGGACCAACATGATCCATTGCCCGACGGGCATCGACATCGATCCCGAGCAGTGCCGCTTCGCCGTCGAACCCGGCGGCTCCGGTCTCGCCGTCGGCGCCAGTTTCTAGCGATGGCGCTCAAACGTTCCGCGAGAGGCGCCGTTGCGCCCTTCATCGTCATGGACGTCCTGCGCGAGGCGAACCGGCGGGAGGCGGACGGCGGTGACGTTCTCCACCTCGAAGTCGGCCAGCCGTCGACCGGCGCGCCCTCCAAGGTGATCGAAGCTGCCCGCCGGATCCTGACGGAAGACCGGCTCGGCTATACAGAGGCGCTGGGGATCGATCCGCTGCGCGCACGCATCGCCGCCTACTACCTGGAAATGCATGGCGTCGATGTCGATCCCGATCGCATCGTCGTCACTACGGGCTCTTCGGGCGGGTTTATGCTCGCCTTTCTGTCCGCATTCGATGCCGGCGACCGCATCGCGCTTGCCGAACCCGGCTACCCTGCCTATCGCAACATCCTCCAGGCGCTCGATCTCGAGGCGGTCGGCGTTCCGGCGACGGCGGCGGAGCGCTATCAGCCTGTTCCGGCTGCCCTCGACCGGCTGGACGGGCCCATCGACGGACTGATCGTGGCAAGTCCCGCCAACCCGACAGGGACGATGTTGAGTGCGGACGAGATGCGGGAACTCGCCGCCTATTGCGCCGACCGCGGCATCCGGCTGATTTCCGACGAGATCTATCACGGCATCGCCTATTCGATGCCGGGGACGACGGCGCTGTCGGTTACCGACGACGCGTTCGTGATCAACAGCTTTTCGAAATACTATTCGATGACCGGCTGGCGGGTCGGCTGGATGGTCATTCCGGAGGATCTCCACCGCTCGGTCGAGTGCCTGGCGCAGAACATCTTCATCTCGGTGCCGGCGCTGTCCCAGCGGGCGGCGCTTCATGCGTTCGACTGCCGGGAGGAACTGGACGCGAACGTCGCGCGGTACGCGGCGAACAGGGAACTTCTGCTTCGCGAACTGCCCAAGGCAGGGCTCGACCGGCTCGCGCCCGCCGACGGGGCGTTCTACATCTATGCCGAGGTCGGCCACCTGACGAACGACAGCGAGGATTTCTGCCGCCGGTTGCTGAACGAGACGGGAGTCGCGATCGCGCCGGGGACCGACTTCGATCCCCATCGCGGGAACGCGACGGTGAGAATCTCGTTTGCGGGCGATACCGAGACGATGGCGGAAGCCGCCCGCCGGCTCAAGGCCTGGATTCGGGAATAGGGGCCAGGCGCCGCAATCGCGGCGCGGGATCGCCTATTCGACGATACGCTGCCACCAGCCGCGACGCTTGGGACCTGAATCGGTTGCGGCCGTCGCAAGTTCGGGTTCGCGTGCCGGCTCCCGTTCGGTTTCGGGTTCCTCCCCGACGACCGCCGCAGGTTCCTCGGCCGCTTCCGTGCCTTCCGTTTCCGCGGCAGGCTCCTCGGCTGCCGGTTCCGCAGGTGCCTCTTCAGCAGCGTCGGCCGTTTCGGCTACGGGTTCGCCGGCGGCTTCTTCAGTCGCCTCTTCGGCGGGCGGCGCGGCGGGCGTCTCGTCCACCGTGGCAGCAGTTTCTTCGACGGTATCCGTCGCCGTTTCGGCGGATCCGGACGCGCCGTTCATCGGGAGGCTGCCGTCGTCGGCTGCCGCCGCGTCGACCTCGGCGGTCTCTTCCGAGACACCTTCCTGGGCGTCCTCGTTCTCCTGATCCCGCGCCTGTCGATTGCGCCGGCGTCCCCCGCGGCGTCCGCGACGGCGGCGTCGGGAGCCGGATTTCTCTTCACCGTCGCCCGCATCTTCCTCGCCTTCGGCGGACTGTTCAGACGTTTCGCCGTCTTCGGCCGTCGCATCGGTCGCTTCGGACGCATCCGCATCGGAGTCCTTGTCGGCGGCGTTGGAGCGCCGGCGGCCGCGCCGGCGCCGGCCGCGCTTGGGCGCGTCTTCCTTCGCCTCGGCGGCGGCCTCGTCCTCCGTCTCCTCTTCGTCCACGTCCTCGTCTTCGTCGATATCGGGCTCGATAACGATGATCTGAGCGTCGCTTTTGCTTTTCGCCTTCTGCGAGGGTTCCGGGCGGCCCTTGACCCGCTCGATGCGGATGTCGGGCTGGATCACGGTGTCGTCGCCTTCCAGCAGGACCCGGAAACCGTAGCGGTCCTCCAGCTCGACCAGGGTCGAGCGCTTGTAGTTGAGGATGTAGAGCACGACCTCCAGCGGCACGCCGACGGTGATCTCGCTCGATCGCATACGGATGCCTTCTTCCTCGATTGCGCGCAGCACCCGCATGGCCATCGATTCCGTGGACAGGATATTGCCCGTGCCGCGGCAATGCGGACAAATCTGCGAGCTTGTCTCGAGCAGGCTCGGACGAAGGCGCTGGCGCGACAGCTCGAGCAGGCCGAAATTGCTGATGTGGCCGATCTGCAGACGGGCGCGGTCGACCTTCATGGCGTCGCGCAGGCGGCGCTCGACCTTGCGGACGTTGCGGCCGTCCTCCATGTCGATGAAGTCGATCACGATCAGACCGGCGAGATCGCGCAGGCGAAGCTGGCGCGCGACTTCGTCGGCGGCTTCGAGGTTTGTCTTGAGGGCGGTTTCCTCGATGTTGCGTTCGCGCGTCGACTTGCCGGAGTTCACGTCGATTGCGACCAGCGCCTCGGTCGGGTTGATGACGATGTAGCCGCCCGATTTGAGCTGCAC
>JAYQUR010000150.1:0-7927 GCA_038148075.1 Alphaproteobacteria bacterium
CTGGATGCCCTCCATCAGCGCCGCCGCGTCGAACCTTTCCAGCAGCACGAACGTCATGCCGAGCAGCATGCAGAGGTTCATCAGCGTCGCCCCGTAAACGTGTGCGCAGGGGAGCGCCGTGATCTGGATGTCGTCGTGGACGCGCATGTTCATCGCCGCGGTGATCGCCGCATTTAGGACGACGTTGCGATGGCTGAGCATCGCGCCCTTGGGGAAGCCGGTCGTCCCCGACGTGTAGCAGATAGTCGAAAGGGCGGTTGGGTCGACCTTTACCGGGGTGAAGTCGTCGGAGCCCTGGTTCAGCAGATCGTCGAACGCGACGGCGCCGTCGGGCGCACCTGTTCCGAACGTCACGATCTCCTTCAGGTCGGACTCGTCCTTGAGACCCATGATCGGCGCCGCGCGGTCGGCCGTCGTGAACAGCGCCTTGGCGCCGCAATCCTTGACGACGTAGGCGACTTCCTCGGGCGTCAGCATGACGTTGATCGGATTGAGGACCCCGCCCGCCTTGGCGATACCGTAATAGGTGACCATCCATTCCCAGCCGTTCTGGGCGTAGAGGGTGACCCGGTCGCCCTTCTCGACCCCCTTCGCCGCGAGGCTGGAGGCGACGCGGTTCGACAAGCGGTCGAGCTCCGCGAAGGTGAAGGTGCGATCGCCGAAGATCAGTGCGGTCTTGTCGGGATAGCGCGCAGCGGTTTCGGGCAGGATCTGCCCGATCGTCTTCTGAAGCATCTGTTTCCTCCCGACGCGGCTTTGGCCGTCTTGCCGGGGGAAATCCTATCATCCGGGAAATTCAATCGCCAAATTCGAAATCGCCAAAATCGAAATCGAACGTCTCGCCGTGGCGGCAGACATGCCCGACCGAGGGGCCCGGAAAATGACCCGTCATCACCAGCACGTCGGTTTCGCAATACCGGTCGAGGAACGAGCGGCGCGTCGCGGCGGACTGCGCCCGGTCGGAGCAGCCGACCGCCGACCAGCCCGGCTCGCGGCACTGGATGGGCGTGTGCACGACGTCGCCCGACAGGATTGCGTTCGCGCCTGCCGATTGCAGCCGGATGCTGACATGGCCCGGCGTGTGGCCGGGCGTCCGTTCGAACCAGATCTCGTCCGAGAACGCGAAATCGTCGGCAACGATGTCCGCCTGGCCCGCCTCGACGACCGGGAGGACGGAATCGTCGATGCAGCCGTCGGAGTATTTCTTGCCCTTCTTGTTGATCTCCGACCAGAAGCCGAACTCGGTCTCGGCGAAGACGTAGCGCGCGTTGGGGAAGGTCGGCACCCAGCGGCCGTCGAGCAGCCGCGTGTTCCAGCCGACGTGATCCGCATGCAGATGCGTGCACATGACGTAGTCGATGTCGTCGACCGTCAGGCCGAGCGAGGCGAGCGAGTCCATGTAGCGCGTGTCGGTCTTTCCCGACCACGGCAGATAGAAGCGCCGCTCCTTGTCGTTGCCGACGCAGGAATCGATCAGGATCGTGTGGTGGCGGGTCCGCAGCACGTAGGACTGCGTCGCCATGATCAGCCGGTCGCCGCCGGGCTCGATGAAGCGCGGCTCCATCCACGGCCGGTAGGCGTCGATCTCTTCCGGCGTGGCGTCGGGCAGCAGGAAACCGATCTCGAATTCGGGCCCCTCGTGCTCGACGACGCGGTGCCAGGTGATGTCGCCGATCTGTCCGCCGGTTGTCATCGGATTATTCCCTTTTTTCTCCCGGCAGGTTAGCACAACCCGTCCTTTCTTTGCGTAGGGGCCGGTCTAAGACCGGCCCGCGGGCGGGCCTCAGGCCCGCCCCTACGAACGATGGAAAACGGCGCAACCCAATCCCGTTTTGCGCCGCACAATCGGAAGGACTATTCTCCCGCAATCGCATATCAGCGCGGAGCGGACCCATGGACGGCGACAGCGGCATTTCCTCGAAATCGACCCTCGGGACGGCGGAAAACCCGATTTCCTCGGGCGCGGACTATATCGAAAGCCTGCGCGGCCGGAACCTGAAGGTCTACCTTTTCGGCGAACTGGTGAAGGAGCCGGTGGACCACCCGATGATCCGCCCGTCGATCAACGCGGTCGCCCGGACCTACGACCTCGCCAACGAGAACCCGGAGCTCGCGAGCGCCAAGTCGTCGATCTGCGGCAAGACGGTGAACCGCTTTCTGCACGTGACCGAAAGCGTCGACGACGTCGTCATGCAGAACCGCATGCAGCGCAAGCTCGGCCAGCTCACCGGAACCTGCTTCCAGCGCTGCGTCGGAATGGATGCGACCAACTCGCTTCATTCGGTCACCTACGAAATCGACGAAAAGCATGGCACGCCCTACCACGAGCGCTTCAAGGTGTTCATCAAGGAGATGCAGGAGGGCAACCTCGTCATCGGCGGCGCCATGACCGACGTGAAGGGCGACCGCAGCAAGGGACCGGCCGCGCAGGACGACCCGGACATGTTCGTCCACATCGTCGAGCGCCGGGACGACGGCGTCGTCATCCGCGGCGCCAAGGCGCACCAGACCGGCTGCATCAATTCGCACTGGATCGTCGTGATGCCGACGATGCGGCTGACGGAGGCGGACAGGGACTATGCCGTCGTCTGCGCCGTACCGGTGACCGACCCCGGGCTCACGTTCATCTACGGCCGGCAGTCCTGCGACACGCGCTCGATGGAAGACGGCAGCATCGACGCCGGCAACGCCCAGTACGGCGGCCAGGAGGCGATGATCATCATCGACGACGTTTTCGTGCCCTACGAACGCATCTTCATGGACGGGGAGTACGAATTCGCAGCCGATTTGGTGGAGCGCTTCACGTCGTATCACCGACGCTCTTACGTCTGTAAAACCGGCCTTGGCGACGTGATGATCGGGGCGGCTGCAACCATCGCCGACTACAACGGCGTGCCGGGCGTCTCGCATATCCGCGACAAGCTGGTCGAAATGACCCACCTGAACGAGACGATCTACTCGTCGGGCATCGCGGCGTCGCACGAATCATTCGAGACCAAGTCCGGCAACTACCAGTGCAACGACATGCTCGCCAACGTCTGCAAGCACAACGTTACGAGGTTCCCCTACGAGCTCGCACGGCTCGCCCAGGACATGGCGGGCGGGCTGATGGTCACGGCGCCGTCGGAAGCCGACCTCAACTCGGACGTGACGGGCCCCCTCATCCGCAAGTACCTGAAGGGCAAGAGCGACGTCAGCGTCGAGAACCGGCTGCGCATCCTGCGTCTGATCGAGAACATGACCCTCGGCCGCAACGCCGTCGGCTACCTCACGGAATCGATGCACGGCGCCGGCTCGCCGCAGGCCCAGCGTATCCAGATCGCGCGCCAGTCGGACCTCGACTACAAGAAGAAGCTCGCCAAGAAGCTGGCAGGCGTCGACGAGGCCGACGACGGCGCGAAACCCGCACTGTCCGCCCATCAGGGCCGCATGTTCCCCGACGGCGAGAACGACTGAGGCCCGTCGGGGCGGGGGACAGCAGCAGATGACGTCGACGCTGATCCGCAATATCGGCGAATTCTTTACCGGCGACATCGCCGCGCCGGTCGCCGACGTCTCCTCGCTGCTGGTCGAGGACGGGAAGGTCGCGGCGCTGAACCCGCCTGCGGACACGACTGCCGCGGTCGAAATCGAGGCCAGGGGCGGCGCCGTCCTCCCCGGCATCGTCGACGGCCACATCCATCCGGTCTTCGGCGAATGGACGCCGACCCAGAACACCATCGGCTGGATCGGCAACTACGTCCACGGCGGCACGACGTCGATGGTCTCGGCGGGCGAGCTGCACGTACCGGGCCTCGACTACAACAATCTGACGCCTGAACTGATGACGTCGCTGGCGCTTCTCGCCAAGGCGACGACGGGCCGGGTCCGCTGGTCCGGCGCCAAGGTTCATGCGGGCACGCTACTGATGGTGCCGGGCATGGACGAGTCGGATTTCGACAAGGTCGCCGACGCGGGCGCGATCCTGACCAAGTTCCTGTTTTACCCGCTGACGCCGGAAAACAGGGAAGAAGCCCTGCGCTACGTCGGCTGGTGCCACGACCGGGGCCTGCGGGTGAAGGTGCATACGGGCGGCGTCTCGCGCTCGGGCTCGAACGCGATCTGCGGCTACGAAACCCTGTCCTGGCTGCAGCCCGACGTAGCGGCGCACGTTTCCGGCGGGCCGATCCCGATGGCGGACGAGGACCTCGACGCGCTGGTCGACCATACCGAATTCGCGCTGGAGATCTGCTCGTCCGGCAATTACCGCTCGGCGATCCGCGTCGTCGAACGCCTGGCGAAGGCCGACCGTCTCGACCGGCTGACCATGGGGACGGACACGCCGGGCGGCACGGGCGTTCTCGCCCGCGGCATGCTGCGCAACATCATCTTCCTGGCGTCCGTTTGCGGGTTGAGCGCGGGCGAGGTCATCGCCGCGGCCACCGGCAACACGGCAAAGGCGCACGGGCTGGACACGGGTCTGCTGCGGGAAGGCATGCCGGCGGACCTGGTGATCGCGGGGCGCATCGACGGCTCGGCGGGCACGACGCTGACGGAGGCCATCGAACACGGCGACCTGCCGGGTATCTCGACCGTGATGATCGACGGCAAGATCGTGGTTCGGGGCCGCAGCGAACAGACCCCGCCGCCGCAGAACCGCGCCGAGATCGAGATCCTTGAAGCGGCCGCCGCCTACGGGTGCCCGTTCTGCGGCTGACGCAAGTCCGTCGCGCGGCTCGATCCGCGGCGAAGGCTCAGTCGCCGTCCTTCAGGTGCCCGTCCCGGTTCTGGTACAGCGTGTCGTCGGCATAACCCATCGTTTCCGGCTGGCCGCGGCCGAGCATGACCTGGAACCACACCGGCTCGAGGCTGTCGTTGTCGTAGCCGTGGATCACGCCCGGCGGACAGGCGATGCACTCCCAGGGACCAAGCCGCCGCGTCACGCGATTGCCGTCCTCGTCCTCGATGAAGACGGAGAGAATTCCCTTGAGGACGAAGAACACCTCCTCGACCTCGTGCGTATGAGGCGCGTTCCCCTGCCCCGGCTCGACATACATGATGCTGAGCGTAAAGCCGCGCGCCGGGATCGAATTCGGATCGTTGTGCTTCCCCGACCCGCCGGCGCCGATGAAACGGTGCTGCGCGCGTTTCCAGCCCTCGATCTTGGCGTCCTCGAACGCCTCCCAGTCGGGAACCTTGTCCTTGAAGCGACCGATGAACCGGTCTGCCAACTGTTCCGGCGTCCAGTCGGCGAGATCGTTCGGGCGCGGGTGGCGAGCTGCGGACATTCTTCTTCTCCCTGTGTCAGACGAGCCGATCGGGCGCGGAATCGGGCGGGGTGGCGTCGATGCTGTTCGCGGTCGTGCACACCATGCCGAAAAAGCCGATCACCGAGACCAGTGCGACGAAATCCTCCTCGCCGTACAACTCGATCGCCCGGTCGTAGGTCGCATCGGTCAGCCGGTGCTTGGCGGTCAGCTGCAACGCCATCTCGTGCGCCATCGCCTCGCGCTCGTCGCTCAGCCCGGGATCGCGGCGATTGTTGATGGCGTCGGCTTCGTCCTGCGTGACGCCCGCCGCAAGCGAATTGCGCACCTGGACCGCCCACGGGTAGTTCGCGTCCCAGTGGCGGATCACGGTAAGCACCGCGATCTGGCGTTCGCGCCCCGACAGATTGCTGTCGCGGAACCACTCGCCGATGTCCGAGCACAGCTGCATCAGTTGCGGATGGCGGATGTAGGCCCAGTAAGGCCCTGCGTTCGGCTTGCCGTCCGCCGCGAAGGATTCGTAGATTTCGCGCTGCTCGGCGGTCATGTCGCCGGGCTCTAGAATTCGGATTCGTGTCATCTGTCGTTTCTCCCCTGGATTTATCTATTCCGCGGCGCGGACGGCGCGGCCCATCATCGGCAGCACCTCTTCCGTGATCCGGCGCATCGTCGTGCAGGTCTGTTCGTGCGTCAGCCCGGCGAACCGGGCAATGAACGACATCTCCGTAAAGCCCAAATCGACGTAACGCTGCATACGCTCCGCCGCCTGTTCGGGCGTGCAGATCAATGTGCGGCGGCGGAAGACGTCCTTCCAGTCGTCATTATCGCACATCGACAGCAGGATCGAGACGTCGCCCGCGTAATCGGTGTCCCACTGGCGACCGCTAGCCACCTTCTGATAGGCGCCGGCGTGCTCCTGCAGCGCCGCCTTCGCTTCCTCGATCGCCTGCTCCTCGGTATCGGCGATATGCGCCATGAACGACACCATCGCCTTTCGGTCCGATGTCTTGCGCCCCGCCTTCTCCCACGTCTCGCAGTACCAGCCGAACTTCTCGGCCAGCGACTCGAAGCTCATCGGATACTGGTTCATCATCAACCGGTAGCCGCGCTCCGCCGCGTTGACGAAGCTCGATTGGGAGTTCGACGCGGCGTTCCAGATCGGCAGCGCGCCGTTCACAGCCCATGGCCAGGGCTTGAGGCGATCGAATTCGAAGAACTCACCGGCATGCGCGAACGGCTCACCCGCCCAGAATTGCTTGCAGACCTCAAGCCCTTCGGCAATGCGGGCCGCTACCTCTTCCCGGGGTATGTGAAACGCCGCGAACTCGTGCGGCACGAATCCGCTCGCGACGCTCATGTCGGTACGCCCGCCGGACAACTGGTCGAGCAATGCATAGTCCTCGGCCACTTTCAGCGGATCGCGAAGCTGCATCAGCGAGACGGTGGGCGCGAGACGGATCCGCGTCGTCGCCTGCGCCCATGCGGCGAGAACGACGGCGGGGTTCGGTACGGCGCCGCCGTAATAGTGGAAATGATGTTCGGTCGTCAGCGCCCGCGCCCAGCCGAGGTTGTCGGCAAGCACGACGCTCTCGGTCATTTCCCGATAGTAGTCGGTCAGCGAGACGCCGTACCCGTCGCGCCAGGTCGGCAGATAGAACAGCGACAGCTCCATCAGGTCCGCCTCTCATCCCCCCTGCGCGGCACGCGACGGGAACGCGTCTATCCCGAGCGACGCGCGGAAGTCCGCCGTCGGTTCGAGCCGCGCCGCGTCGATGGGGATGCCCGTCGAATCCGCGATGCGGTCGATCGCATTGAACGTCGCCGCAACGCCGGCAGCGTCGACCAACGCGGCCGGTCCCAGTGTATCGACGATCGCCTGACGGGCCTTTTCCAGACGCGCTTCGTCGTCATCCCAGACCGCCTCGGCGAACTCCGCAAGAAGCGCGCCGTGCGCTATGCCGCCGTCTCCCTGGGCTTCACCGCTGATCGCCGCGAGGTCGACTTCCGTTCCGTCGTGTTCGCTGCTCGCACGGAGCAGTGCCGTGTGGCTGGTCGTTCAATAGGCACACTGGTTGAGGAAGGATATTCGACCCGCGACCAGTTCGATCTGGGCGCGGTCGATGGCGCGGTGCATCGTCCCGAAATCCCGCATTTGCGCGGCATCCAGGTACTGCGCGTCGACGACGTCGAACCACGCCCGGGCTTCCTCGGGCACAAGGCTGAGCGCGCGCCGGATATTGGACGCCGCCGGGCCGAACTGCGCGTCCCATCGCTCGCCGGCATCGTCCGGCGCAATCCACGGCACCCAGGCATCTCCCGCCTTCGCCTCCACCGGCCGGTCGCGGGTCGGTGCACCGGTCTTGGGCGCCGGCAACGGAAGCTGCGCGGTTCCGACCGCGCGGGCGAACGTGTCGAGCGAGATGGTCGAGCAGGTCACGCCGACAATCTCGACATACTCTTCCTCCGAGAGACCGCTTTCGAGGCAGCTCTCGTACCAGCGCCTCGTCAGCCGGCCCGGATCCGTCGCGATCCGGTGAACAACCTCGACGATGTTTTCCGGAAGTGCGGCGGTGTGGCCGGGGGTCGCCGCCCCCCCCAACCGCGCCAACGCCCCCCTGCGGGGGGCGCCCACCATGGTGTGCGTGGCCCGACGCGCCCCGTACCCGCTCGCGCCGCGGGGG
>JAYQUR010000151.1:0-7910 GCA_038148075.1 Alphaproteobacteria bacterium
ACCCAGCACCGGTCAGTACTATAGCCGCGATCCGCGCTCGACCGCGAAGCGCGCCGAGACCTACCTCCAGGAAACCGGTCTGGGCGATACGGCCTTTTTCGGTCCGGAACTGGAATTCTTCGTGTTCGACGACGTCCGCTTCGACGTCTCGATGAATCACACCTTCTACGCCCTCAACGAAGAGGAAGGCCCTTATAACGCGGGCGCCGTTCTCGAAGGCGGAAACATCGGCCACCGGCCGGGCGTCAAGGGCGGCTACTTCCCGGTTCCGCCGGTCGACTCGATGAGCGACCTGCGCGCCGAGATGCTCACCGTCATGGGCGAGATGGGCCTCGCGATCGAAAAGCACCATCACGAGGTGGCGCCAAGCCAGATGGAACTCGGCTTCGGCTTCAGCCAGCTGCTCAAGGTCGCCGACTGGGTGCAGATCTACAAGTATTGCGTCCACAACGTCGCGCACTCGTACGGCAAGACCGCAACCTTCATGCCCAAGCCGATCATCGGCGACAACGGCTCGGGCATGCATGTCCACCAGTCGATCTGGAAGGACGGCACGCCGACCTTCGCAGGCTCCGGCTATGCCGACCTGTCGGAGACTGCGCTCTACTACATCGGCGGCATCATCAAGCACGCCAAGGCGCTCAACGCCTTCACCAACGCCTCGACCAACAGCTACAAGCGGCTGATCCCGGGCTTCGAGGCGCCGGTGCTGCTCGCCTACTCCGCGCGCAACCGGTCGGCTTCCTGCCGCATTCCCTACGCGACCTCGCCGAAGGCGAAGCGCGTCGAGGTGCGGTTCCCCGACCCGACGGCGAACCCCTACTTCGCGTTCGCCGCGATGCTCATGGCCGGAATCGACGGCATCCAGAACAAGATCCATCCGGGCGATCCGATGGACAAGAACCTCTACGACCTGCCGGCGGAAGAGCTGGCCGACGTCCCGACGGTCGCGCACAGCCTGCGCGAGGCGGTCGAGGCGCTGGATGCGGATCGCGAATTCCTGACGAAGGGCGATGTATTCCCCGACGACCTGATCGACGGCTATATCGCGCTCAAATGGGAAGAGATCTACAAATTCGAGCACACGCCGCACCCGATCGAGTTCCAGATGTACTACAGCGTCTGACCGGCAACGCAGAAACGACGAAAGGCCGCCTCCGGGCGGCCTTTCTTTTTGCGAAAGATCCGGCGCACGGCCGCGTCAGTGCCAGCCGGTATCGGGGCTCCTCTTCGTCGGCATCCGGATCAACTTCTCACGGCCGTACCCGTGCCGAATGTCGTGCAACCGGAAGGCGACGAACTCGGTTCCCGGATCGACCTTGACGCCGCGCAGCACGCGATAGACGAAATCCTGGCCGATGCGCGGGTAGAACACATTGTCGGTCGCGATGATCTTGCCGCCGTTGCCGATTACCTCCCAGCGGTCGACGTAATGCTCCCAGCTGTCGTCCTCGTGGACGATGTTCACCTCGAACTGGAACCGGCTGTCGCCGACGAGGATTACGCGCGCGCTTATCGCCTGGGGCTTGTCCGCGATCGCCGCGCCGGCGCCCAGCACGGCCAGCGCGCAAACGACTGCCAGTAGACGGCGCGGACGCATGCGTTTCAGTCCGCCCGTCCGGGAAGAACGCGCGGCTTGCCCGTTTCGTCGATCGCCACTTAGGTGAAGATTCCTTCGGTCACCTTGACGTGCGTCTCCGCATCGCGGCGGCGCACCCAGACGTCGATCTTTGTCGTCACCGAAGTTCGTCCCGATCCGATAAGTTGCGCATAGCAGCTTACCTCGTCGCCGATGGCGACCGGAACGTGAAATGCTATCTCCTTGATGCCGACTGTTGCGACGCGGCCGCGCGCCTTGAGTTGCGCGATGCTGCCGCCGGCAAGGTCCATGTACGACATGATCCAGCCGCCGAAGATGTCGCCGTTGCCGTTCGCATCGGCGGGCATGGCGATCGTACGGATGGCCGGTTCGAAATCCGGCGGACGATTCGGGCTGACATCGGGTTCGGTCATGGGATATACAAGATATCGTGGTTTCAAATTGGCAGATCTACAGGATAGCGTAGGTTTCGGGGCCGTGCACGGGCCTTCTGATCGTCGGCCGCAGCGTTTATATAGGGTTCCATGTCTGATCTGTTCGAAAAATCGTCCTCGCGCAAGAAGCAGTATTCCGCGAAGGACATCGAGGTCCTCGAGGGCCTGGAGCCCGTCCGCAAGCGGCCCGGAATGTATATCGGGGGCACCGACGAGCGAGCGCTTCACCATCTTGCCGCCGAGATCCTCGACAATTCGATGGACGAGGCGGTCGCCGGCCATGCGAGCTGGATCGAGTTCGATCTCGGCGCCGATGGATTCGTTACCGTGCGCGACAACGGACGGGGAATCCCGGTAGATCCGCATCCGAAATTCAAGGACAAGTCGGCTCTCGAGGTGGTGCTGACAACGCTGCATTCGGGCGGAAAGTTCGGCGGAGACGCCTACAAGACGTCCGGCGGCCTGCACGGCGTCGGGCTCTCGGTCGTCAACGCGTTGTCCGAGGAGCTTCGCGTCGAAATCGCCCGCGACAAGAAGCTGTGGACCCAGACCTATTCCCGCGGCAAGCCGAAAGGCAAGCTCAAGGACGCAGGCAAGGCCGGCAACCGGCGCGGCACGACGATCAGCTTCAAGCCCGATCCCGAGATATTCGGCGAAGACGCGACCTTCCGCCCCGCCCTGCTCCACAACATGGCCAAGGCCAAGGCGTATCTCTTCAAGGGCGTCGAGATTCGCTGGTCGTGCGATCCGTCACTGCTGCGCGGCAACGAGGAAATCCCCGAGAAGGCGACGCTGCATTTCCCGGGCGGCCTGTCGGACTATCTGGACACGACGCTGGACGGGCGCGAAACGGTGACCGGGCTTTATTTCGCCGGCGAAGCCGACCTGAACGGCGGCAGCGGCCGCGCCGAATGGGCGATGACCTGGCCGGAGCGCGGCGACGGCTCTCTCGCCTCCTACTGCAACACCGTGCCGACGCCCGAAGGCGGCACGCACGAAAGCGGCCTGCGGACGGCGCTCGCGCGCGGCCTGAAATCCTACGCGGAGATGGTCGGCAACAAGCGGGCCGGCGTGATCACCGGCGACGACGTGATCGGCGGCTCCGCCGGCATCCTGTCGGTCTTCGTGGCCAATCCCGAGTTTCAGGGCCAGACCAAGGAGAAGCTCTCGTCGCCAGGCGTCGCGAAACTCGTCGAGACGTCGGTGAAGGATCATTTCGATCATTTCCTGACCGGCAATCCCCAGGCGGCGAACAAGCTGCTGGAACACGTCCTCGAACGCGCGGAGGAGCGTCTGCAGCGACGCAAGGACCGCGAGTTTGCGCGCAAGACGCCAACGCGCCGGGTCCGCCTGCCTGGCAAGCTCGCCGATTGCGCCGCAGGGTCGGCCGAGGGAACCGAGATATTTCTGGTCGAGGGCGATTCCGCCGGCGGCTCCGCCAAGCAGGCGCGCGACCGCAAGACGCAGGCCGTGCTGCCGCTGCGCGGCAAGATCCTCAACGTCGCAAGCGCAACCGAAGACAAGATGCGCGCCAATCAGGAAATCACGGACCTGATCCAGGCTCTCGGCTGCGGCTTCGGCGACAGTTACGATCCGTCCAAGCTGCGCTACGAGCGCGTCATCATCATGACGGACGCCGACGTCGACGGCGCTCATATCGCATCTCTGCTGATGACGTTCTTTTTCCGCGAAATGCCGGAGCTCGTGCGCGACGGAAATCTCTATCTTGCGATGCCGCCGCTCTACCGCATTTCGCAGGGAAGCGAGACGATTTACGCCCGCGACGACGCCCACAAGGACGAGCTGATCGCAAACGTGTTTACCGGGCGCGGCAAGATCGACATCAGCCGCTTCAAGGGTCTCGGCGAGATGCCGCCGGCCCAGCTCAAGGAAACAACCATGAATCCGGCGACGCGCACGCTGCTGAAGGTCGTGCTGCCCGCGGACGAGGAGCTGGAAACCAGGAAGCGCGGCAGCCGCGCGAAAAAGGCGAAGGCCGGCACTACCGCCGATCTCGTCGAGCAGCTGATGGGCCGCAAGCCGGAACTGCGCCTCAAGTTCATCCAGCAGAACGCCGACCGGGTCGATTACATCGACGTCTGAGACGCCCGCCCGAACTGCGGATTAAATTCGCAACCGGCGTGTTTCCCCCTCGAAAAAGGGCGAGCTCGCCCCCCATGTCCTGGCTAACCGTTTCGCAATAACCTCCAGGAGGTTTCCATGCGGAAATCGTTTCTTCTAGCCGCTATTGTCGCCCCGGCTCTCGCACTCGGTGCCTGTTCCAGCGTCCGCATCAACGAGAACCACGACTCCCAGAACTACTATGACGGAGCGTTCGAGTTTGCGACGCAGTCGGGATCGATCAAGACGGTCGTGATCGGCTCCCCATTCGGTAAGGACGACCGATCGATCGCCGACAAGACGACCGCTCTCATGAAGGGCGCTACACCCGGCAGCGTAGTGACGTTCGAACCGTCAGACTGGACGAAGGCCGACAATTCCTTCCGCGTCGTCGTTCTATTCAATGGCAGGATGCCGTACGACCAGGACGCAATCAGTAAGAAGGGCCCGGAAATCGGCACCGATCCCGGGCGCTCGACGGTCCGGATGGATGCGGCGCTCTGCCATGGCGATTATCTGATCAGCTCAGCAGACGGATCCGTCGATGGCCTCAAGGGACCGGACGATCCTCGCTTCAGGGAGCTGGTCCGTGGCGTCGCGCTGGCGATGATCCCTGCGTACAACTACAACCGGGACAGCAGCGACACCGGGGGCATTCCACCGTGACTGTCGGGGATTAGGCCGTAAGCCAGGACCGCATAGCGGCGTTTACGGCGTCGGGTTGCTCCATCGTCGACAGGTGGCCGCACCCGTCGATCATGACAAGCTCGGCGCCCGGAATGAGCGAGGCCATTTCCTCGCTGAGTTCGGGCGGCGTGAGTACGTCCTGACGACCGCACAGCACCAGCGTCAGACAGGCGATGGCGGGCAGACCCGGCCGGCTGTCCGGCCGGTTCATTATCGCCTTCTGCTGGCGGAGGAACGCCTCCTTGCCGACGGCGTCCGCCATCGCCTGGATGTCGGCGACGAGATCCTCGTCGTCCAGCCGGTCCTCGTGGACGAACAACGGCAGCAGCCGCGGGCTCACGGCCCTGAACTCGCCGCGATCGGCGAGCGCGATCAGGTCGCGCCGCCGCGTCGTCTGCTCCCTCGTGTCGGCACGCGATCCTGTATCCAGAAGCGCGAGCCTCGTTACCCGATCCGGCGCCTGGCGCATGACCTCGAGCGCGACGTATCCGCCCATCGACAGCCCGGCGAGCGCGAACCGCTCCGGCGCAGCGTCGAGCGCGCGTTTCGCCATGCCCGCCATGCTGTCGTCGCGAGTCATGTCGGCGACCGTGACGTCGGCGATGTCCGACAGGCTGTCGGCCTGATGCGCCCACAGGCGCGGATCGCACAGAAGGCCGGGCAGCAAGACAAGCGATTGGCGGTCGGTCACGAAACGAAACTCCGGTGGGTTGCGGAAACGCCCGCTACTTTAGCAGCGTCAGAAGGTCTCGGAATTCGGCGGTCCCCGCCTGCTCCATCCTTTCGTACACCACCATTTCGGATGTGACGATCTCGACGCCCGCGTCGCGCAGGCGCTGCATCGCTGCCGCATGGTTCGACGGCAGCCGCGACGAGGTCGCGTCCGCGACGACATAGCAGCGATAGCCGGCTTCGGCGAACACGGTCGCGGACTGGAGGACGCAGATATGCGCCTCGATCCCGGCGATAACGATGCTACCGGGGGCCAATTGCTCGATTCTGCTGCGGATCGCGGAATTCCGGGCTGCCGAGAAGTGGACCTTGCTGTAGATGGCGTCGTCGTCCGCAAGTTCTGCCAGTTGCTCGACCGTCGGACCCAGCCCTTCCGGGTACTGTTCGGTCACGATAACCGGTATCTCCAGCCTGTCCGCGGCTTTCATCAGCAACGTACAGCCGGCCAGCACCTGGCGCGGCGCATCCATCGCGCCCAGCAGCCGCTGCTGGACGTCGACAATCATCAGGCAGGACCCGGAGCGGTCGATAAGCATATTCCCGGCTACTTCATCTTCTTTTATCGATTCAAGGGTTATGCTATAAGGAATTGACTTATAACGGTTCGCGACTAGATCACAGACGGTCTTCGCGAACCAGATTTTTTTCAGCCATCGCAAAGCAGGTATGAGTTTTTCAGATCTCGGGCTCAGCCCGGAAGTGCTACATGCAATCGCCGACGCAGGTTACGTCGAGCCGACCCCGATCCAGAAAGAGGCAATTCCCTACGTCCTCATGACGCGCGACGTTCTCGGTTGCGCGCAGACCGGCACGGGCAAGACCGCCTCGTTCACGCTGCCCATGATCGACATCCTGTCGAGCGGAAGGGCGAAGGCGCGAATGCCGCGATCGCTGATCCTGACTCCGACGCGCGAGCTTGCCGCCCAGATCGCCGAGAATTTCGAGATCTACGGAAAGTACAACAAGCTCACCATGGCGCTGCTGATCGGCGGCGTATCGATGGACGAGCAGACGAAGAAACTCGATCGCGGCGTCGACGTTCTGATCGCGACGCCGGGGCGCCTGCTCGATCACTTCGAACGCGGCCGCATCCTGCTAAACGACATCAAGATCCTCGTCATCGACGAAGCGGACCGCATGCTCGACATGGGTTTCATCCCCGACGTCGAGAAGATCGTCTCGCTGCTGCCGAAGATTCGCCAGACGCTTTTCTTCTCGGCGACGATGCCGCCGGAAATTCGCCGGCTGTCCGACAAGTTCCTGATGAATCCGAAGGAAATCACCGTCGCGCCGCAGTCGAGGCCGGCGGCCGAGACAGTCGACCAGAAACTGGCCGTTATCGATCCGCGCGAAAAGCGCGAAGCGCTACGCCGGATTATCAAGAGCGAAAGCGTCGAGACAGCCATCATTTTCTGCAACCGCAAACGCGACGTAGACATACTGAACAAGTCGCTCCGATCGCACGGCTATAATGCCGCGGCGCTTCACGGCGACATGGACCAGTCGTCGCGCAACGAAACGCTGGAGCGTTTCAAGCGTGGCGAAATCAATTTCCTCGTCGCGAGCGACGTCGCAGCGCGCGGCCTCGATATCGACGATCTTCCGGTAGTGTTCAATTTCGATGTGCCGATACATTCGGAGGATTACATCCACCGGATCGGACGGACGGGCCGCGCCGGGCGCGCAGGCAACGCCTACATGCTCGCAGCACCGTCCGACGGCCCCTTCGTCGAATCGATCGAGAAGTTGCTCGGCAATTCGATCCCGCGGATCGAGATCGAGGGCCTCGAGGGCGGCAGCCTGGAGGAAGGCGACGGACGCCGCCGCTCCCGCGGCCGCCGGGGCAAGAAAAACGACGACCAGCCCCGCCAGCAGTCGCAACGGAAATCCTCGGACGAGAAACCGAAGTCCGAGGGCGGCCGCAAGCCGGCGAACGACGATGCCGATGCCCCGAAGGCGAAGAGCTCCCGCAAGGAGAGCGGCGCCAAATCCAGCGACGGAAAACGCGGCCGGAGTTCGGACGACAACGAAAAGTCTGTTGTCGGACTGGGCGATCACGTGCCAGCATTCCTGCAACGGCCGGCGCGGCCGACCTCCGGCAGGAGCTGAACGGGGAACGGAAATGCAGACGATATTCGTCATGGTGAAGTGCGAACTCGGTAAGTCGTACGACGTCGCCGCGGCGGCCGTCGACAATGTCGAACACGTCTCCGAAGTCTATTCGGTCTCCGGACAGCACGACCTGATGATGAAGTGCACGCTCGACGACGACATGGACATCGGCCAATTCGTCACGCAGGAGCTTCAGCTCCTCGAGGGCGTCGCCGATACCTTCA
>JAYQUR010000152.1:0-7827 GCA_038148075.1 Alphaproteobacteria bacterium
AATTAGGTCATTCTGGCGAGGAGCGAATTCTTCGCAACGAACACGCACGATTGATCGGTGCGGGACGCGAGGATCTTGCCCGCAAGGTGAGATGGGTCTCGGAAGAAGATGGTGACGGTGCAGGCTACGATATCCTTTCGTTTGATGCGGACACCAACTGCGAGCGATTGCTAGAGGTAAAAACGACGAAGGGTGGTCAGAAGACGCCATTCTATCTGACCGAAAATGAGCGGCTTTTATCGACAGAGCGGCCTAATGAATTTCGCCTTGTTCGACTCTACGACTTTGCGCGAACCCCACGGGTATTTGAGCTTGCACCGCCACTTGAAGAGTCTGTCATGTTACGACCAACGACTTATCGCGCTTCCTTTAATTAGCATCGCGTATTGCACAAATTCGGCAGGAGGCAGCCATGCAAGAATATAAGGTAACTGCAATTGAGATGGCGCGGGCGGCCGGCATTGATCCCAAAAGGTTCAGGCAAGCTCTCCAGGAAGAAAAGCTGGATTGGCATCGGCACAATGAAAGATGGTTGGTGTGAAAGGGTAGAGACGAACACAAGGATATGGTTCGCGTTCTTAGCAAGCTCACAGGAAGGGTGTAGCGGTTTACATGAGAGCGCAGACTTGCACGGGACAAATTCCGGTGTAATCTCTTCAAGCTGGAACACACGACCCCCGCCGCGCTGACTGCGCGGCGGTTCGCGTTTCCGGCCCTGACGTTTCCCTTTTCGACAATCCGATAACCTTTTTCCCGCGCCCGCCGCCGTGCCGTCCGGCACCGCGCGCCGCTACAAGTGCGCGCGCCGCCTTCCGTGCGCGCTGGCCGCCGGGCGCGACCGGAGATCTTTGCCCATGGTTCCCCCCAAACCCGAGCTTCGGCGCGAGGCGTTGATCGCCGCCGCGCAGGAGGTCGCGAAGAAGTTCGAGTCCGACCGTCTGTCCATCACGCGCTTCGGCCGCGCCACCGGCATCAACCCGTCGCGCATCTACGAGCATTTCGACACCTGGGAAAGCCTGTGCCGCGAGGCCGGGCTGCAGACCGGCGCGCGCAAGCTGCCGGCGATCCCCGTCGACACGCTGATAAAGAACCTCCACGACGCCATCACCGAGATCGGCGGCGTGCGCAGCCAGAAGGTGCTCCTCCGTCGTCTGCCGCACAGCGAGCAGGCCTATCGCCGCACGTTCGGCTCGTGGGGCGGCGCGCTGATTGCGCTCAAGCGCTGGCTGCCCGACAACGACCCGAACTTCGCCTACGCGAAGGAGCTCGACGCGCGCCTGCTCCACGCCGAGCGCACGCGCGTCGGCTTCCAGCCCGATCGCATCGGCGATCCCCACCGGCCGCCCTGGCGCAGCATCGGCGCCCGCGCGTCCGGGCCGCCGCTCGCCTTCCGGGCGATGGCGGCGGCGCCGGTGAACGAGATGGGCGTCGTCCTGCTGTTCGGCATGGTGGCGGGCGAGCTCGGCTACGCGGTCGAGGCGATCGGCACCGCGTTCCCCGACTGCGCCGCCAAGCGGCTGGTGGCCGATGGGCCAACTCGTTCAGGAAAGGCCGACGAGGTCGGCCGCGGCGCCGACGCGCGCTGGGAGCCGGTGCGTATCGAGTTCGAATACCGCTCGCGCTCGTTCCTCTATCACGCCCACGACGCGGACGACTGCGACGTGATCGTCTGCTGGCAGCACGACTGGCCCGACTGCCCGCTGGAGGTCCTCGAGCTGTCGGCCGTGGTCGCGGCGCTGCAGGGGGAGGGGCGGGGCTAACGCCGGCGACGCCGGCGCGCGATGGCGAGGGTCGCGAGCGCCGGGAGGATCGTCAGCGCCGTGCCGGGGGCGTCGACTTCCTGCGCCGTGGCAGTGAGCGTTGCCTCTGCGAGCGCCGTGTCGGAGCCGGGAACAGGCGAGCCGTTGAACAGCAGGAGTTGCGAGACGTTGCCGCTGACGAACCCCAGCGCGATGTCGTCCGCGTCGCAGTTCCAGCACTGGCCGGTGCCGCTGCCCGACGTTCCGCCCGTAAGGAAAATTTCGCTCACCGTATCGAAGTTGAAGTTGAAGGCCGCGGCATCGACGATGCCGTTCGCGAGGTCGAACGTTCCCACGGACACGCCGTTGTCGAAGCCTTCCATCGTCAGCGTCAGCACCTCGCTGGCGTCGATCAGGCCGTCACCGGCGTCGGCGTCGTCGAACGAGAAAGTGCCCGTCATGGTGAAATTGTTGCTTCCCGACCACGCGATATCGTAGCCGATCACAACCGCCTGTGCGGCGGGAACGACGAGAAGAAAGGCTGCAAACAGAGCCGCTACGAATGTTTTCATGCTGTTTCTCCGGGTTGGGGGATTTGTCATACCCGGGAATATTTCAACAAAACTTCAACCCTGAGAAGGGGTGACGCCGGGAGCGGATTCAGCATGCAACCGGCCGATTGCCATCCCGGGCCTCGGGATAGGTCGGGGCAGGCCGCTCCGGGATCCGGTGCGTCTCCGCCGGTAGCGGTGCGGTTGCCCTGGACCCGGACACGGTGGCCGGGGTGACGCCGCGGCGAGCTTCGGCTGTGCGAACGTCCCCGCGCTCTTTGCCCCGCGCCCCTTGCCCGCCGCGCCCGTTCGCCCGACACTCCCGCGAAACCGAAGGGGAGGAACGCATGACGCCGAACGACACCGGGGCAGACATCACCGCCGAACAGATCCACGGCACCTGGGTCATGGTCGACCGCGGCACCGACAGCGAGGCGGACGCGGCGCTGGGGAGCGAACGCTACGGCGACGATCCGCAGGGCTGGATGATCCTGTCGCCGGACGGCTGGATGTCGGGCGTCGTCTGCTGGGGCGGGCGGCCCGCGATGGCGGGCGATCCGGCGTGGCATGCCGACGCGCCGGACGCCGACAAGCTGCGCGCGTTCGACACCTATCTGTCCTATGGCGGGCGCTACGTCGTCGAGAATTCCGTGCTGACCACCACGGTCGAGCATTCGATCAACCCCGGCTGGGTCGGCGGCACGCAGGTGCGCGGCCTCGAGATGCCGGGCGACGGCACGCTGATCCTCCACTGGGAACGTGCCTGGGCCGACGGCCACGTGGTCAAGGGCTGGGTGTGCTGGCGGCGGGCCGATTAGAGGGGAGGGGCGGCCCGAGATCGCGCAGGGGCGGGGCAGTTCGCACAGGTGTCATCCCGGGCCTGTCCCGGGATCCAGGACAAACGCCACGGCGGCGGAAAGGACGTGCTGGATCCCGGAACAAGTCCGGGATGACGGTGAAGCGGTATGACGGCCGGGTCATTATCCGCATCCTCGCCCCGCTTGACACCTTCCACGGTTGCGCCACAATCCCGAGGTCTTGCGTCGCGGGCTGCGCTGATCGCGCCGAGTGAAGACCGAAACCCGCGTCGGGTAGGCCCATTCCGCAACCGCAGACTGGAACGCACATGCTTTCGGTGACGATTTTCCGTATTTTCGCACGTTTCCGCGCGCTGGCCTTGGCCGCCGGGCTTGCCGTGACGGCTTCCTCGGCCGCCGCCGCGCCGGTCGCCATCGTCAATGCCGGCTTCGAGGACGTGACCGGCCAGACCGTGTTCAACGAGTTCACCTTCGGCACACCGGCGGGCTGGACGATGTACGATCCCAACGGCATTTCGGGCGGTGCGGCGTTCTTTCCCGGGACGCTGACGCCGAACGGGACGGACTTCTTCAACGCCACCGCGCCCGAGGGCAGCCGCGTCGGAATCCTGTTCAACTTCAATCCCGGCAACGACACCGGGGAGTACGGCTTCGAGCAGACGCTGGCCGCGACGCTGCAGGCCAACACGCGCTACGAGCTGTCGGTCGAGGTCGGCAACATCGCGTCCGGGACCGCGACCAACAACGATTTCTTCAATCTCGACGGCTTCCCCGGCTACCGCGTCGACCTGCTGGCGGGCGGCACGGTGATCGCGTCCGATCTCGACACGCTGGTCATCCCGGAGGGCGAGTTCCTGACCGCGACGGTATCCATCGATATCGGCCTCGCGCACGCCAATCTCGGCGATCCGCTCGGCATAAGGCTCGTGAACCTCAACGCGACGCCGGCCGGCCTCGAAGGCGATCCCACGCTCGACCTCGAGGTCGATTTCGACGACGTGCGGCTGGAAGCGTTCTCGATCCACGCGCCCGGCGCGGCGCTGTTGCTGGCGGCGGCGGTCGTCGCAATGACCTTTCGGCGCCGCAAGACCTGACGCAGAAAACGGGCGCCATCCCGGCCCGTTCCGGGGCGACGATCGGGAAAGCGGATCGAAAGCGCAGGGTAAGGCATCTCGTCCTTTGAAATTCCCTCCCGACAGGCGTATTTTCGGGAACTGAGGGCCTCGCGACGGAGCCGGGGCGGACGGAGGACAAACACATGGACGGAATGATTGGGGACGGATCGGTTGCCGCGGCTGGCGGCTACGAAGTGCTCGACATCGCGCGGTGGAACCCGTCGTTCGGCGCGGTGGTCGGCAATATCGACCTGACGCAGCCGCTCGACGACGCTACGCTGGCCGAGCTCAAGCGCGCTTTCACGCAGTTCGGCGTGCTGTTCTTCCGCGACCAGCATATCTCGTTCGACGACCATGCGCGCCTCGCCGAGTATTTCGGTCCGACCGGCCAGCATGTAGGCGGCACCAACACCAACAGCCAGGTGACCGACGATCCGCGCGTCCGCAAGTTCTACGCCGACGGCGAGACGCCGCGCGTCTCGGGCAATCTGTGGCACACCGACCAGTCCTGCGCGGCGGTTCCGCCGATGGCCTCGATCCTCTATCTGCACACCGTGCCGGAAAACGGCGGCGGCGATACCGGCTTCGCCGACATGTACGCCGCCTACGAGAACCTGTCGGACCGCATGAAGGACTATCTCGAAGGCCTGACCGCCCATCACGAAGGCGCGCAGCACTGGGGCGCCGGCGCGCCGGAGGCCGACCATCCGGTCATCGTCCGCCACCCCGACAGCGGCCGCAAGCTGCTGTTCGTCAACGGCGGCTTCACGACGCGCATCAACGAGGTGCCGAAGGAGGAGAGCGACGGAATCCTGTCGTTCCTGTTCCAGCACTGCATCCGGCCGGAATGGTCGACCCGCTTCCGCTGGGAGCCGCATTCGATCGCGTTCTGGGACAACCGCTGCGTCCAGCACCGCGCGATCGCCGACTACCTGCCCGCTCCGCGCTCCGGCTATCGTGTCCAGATCGAGGGCATCGCGGCCCCGGTGGCGCCCTAGCGCATATCAGAACGGCGCCGGCCATCCGGCGTCCGTATCCTCACGGGTGGCCGGGAGCGATAGCGGGCCGGCGTCGCGACTTAATTCTTCGATCTAATCCTTCAGCCGCGCGATCTGCGCGTCGGTCAGCACGATCGAGTCGTAATCCGCCGGGTGCGTGGTCTCGAGCATCTCGAGGTCCTTCGACCAGCCGGTGACCGCGTGCTTGATGCCGGCGGGCAGCAGGTGCACGTCGCCGACCGACAGCTTCTTCTCGCCGACGCCGTCGTACCAGAACTTCACCCATCCCTTGAGGATCATCACCTGCAGGAATTCGCAGTCCGGATGCACGTGATGGCGGACCGGCGGCTTCGCGCCCTTGGCGACGCGGATGACGTGCGAGCCGTACTTGCGCTTCGTCGCCTCCTCGATGCCGAAATGCCGGTATTCAAATTGCGGCCGGTGCGGCTCGGTGGTCCAGGTCGCGCCCCTGGCGCTGTCGATCACGAGATCGAATTTCTTCGTGCGCGGCTTCGCTTTCGTCGCCGCGGGCTTCTTCGTCACCGTTTTCTTCGAGGTTGCCGTCTTCGCGGCGGATTTCTTTTTCGTCGCCGTTGCCATTGTCGTGCTCCTCTCAACGCATCTCTGCGCGAAAAGGCTAGCACGTCGCCCCCGGCGCGGTCACACGGAATCGGGAGCGGTCGGTCGCGACGGCCGCCCTCCAAACGGGCCGCATCTTTGCCTTTTGGACGCGCAAGACCTATATCCGGACCGTCAGGGATGTCCCTGCTGCGCTCTCCTCAGATGACCCGGCGCCCGATTTCGATGCGCCGGTCAAGAGCGCCCCTTTCAGGCGCGCGACAAGGCGCGCAGAAAGTCCCCCGATCATGGATTGTTACCCCGCCGGGGCGCCGCGCCGCGCCCTCGTGACTCGCCCGTTCGCCGTTCTTCCCGGAGTGAGGGCGTTGCTGTTGCTGCTTGCCGTCGCGCTGGCATTAGATCCGTCGCACGCCCCGGCGCAGTCCTCAACGGAATCCATGCCGGATCATGCCCGCAAACGCGCCTATAGCACCGGCTGGGAATGCGTCCCCGGATACCGCGCCGACGGCGGGAAATGCCTCAAGGTCGACATACCCGCCAACGCCTATATGACGGATACCGGCTACGGCCGCGGATGGGAATGCCAGCGCGGTTTCGCCGAAAATCGGTGGAAATGCACGGCTGTGAAGGTGCCGGCGCATGCGTTCCTGAACTCCTATGGAGACGGCTGGGAATGCGAACGAGGCTACATCGCGAAGGAAAGCGTCTGCGTTTCCGTCTTCGTGCCGGCTAACGGCTATCTGACGTCATCGGGAGATTCCTTCCAGTGCGACCGCGGATACCGGAAGGACGGCGAAAGTTGCCTAAAGGTCGAGATCCCCGAGAACGCCTATTTCGTGGATTCGTTCTCCGGGTCGGGATGGAAATGTCTGCGCGGTTTCCGGCGCACGGGCAATAGCTGCAAGGAACTCGTTCTGCCCCCGGGCGCGTATATCGATTATTCGGGCAACGGCTGGGATTGCGCCAAACCGCTTCGCAAGGAAGGCCAGGGCTGCGCTGAGCGCTGAGGGGGCTGCCCGGAGGCCATTGCGTCCGCCGCCTGCCGCCCTTTCCCGTCTCGCCGAACCCGTTATAACGGACGCAACGAAAGCATCCGGAATTTCGGGGAGAGCAGCAATGGCCGACCAGCCGGCGGATTCGCCGTCCAACCTCAGGAACGAGGGTTATCTCGATCTGCGCGAGCTGATCGAGCGTTTCGACGAGATGGGCGAGCTGGCGCGCGTCGACGGCGCCGACTGGAACCTCGAGATCGGCGCGCTGTCGGAAACGGTGGCGGCCGAAAACCCGGGGCGCGCGAAGGCGCTGCTGTTCGACAACATCCCGGGCTATCCGGAAGGTTTCCGCATCATGTCGGGCGCGGCGAACGCCTACAAGCGGCTCGCGGTCGTGCTCGGCCTGCCGGATCCCGAGAACGAGATGGACCTCGTCCGCGCCTATCGTGCGCGCGCCAAGCAGGAATTCGAGCTGATGCCCCCGGTCGAAGTGCCGAGCGGCCCGATCCTCGAGAATATCGACCGCGACGACGAGGTCGATCTGCTGAAATTCCCGGCTCCGTTCGTCCACGAACTCGACGGCGGCCGCTATATCGGGACCGACGATCTCGTCGTCATGCGCGACCCCGATACGGGCTGGGTCAATGTCGGCACCTACCGGGTGATGGTGCACGATCGCAACACCGCCGCGATCTGGATGTCGCCCGGCAAGCACGGGCGGCTGATCAGCGAGAAGTATTTCGCCAAGGGCGAGCCGTGCCCGGTGCTGATCTCCTGCGGCCACGACCCGAACCTGTTCCTCGTCGCCCACCAGGAAGTCGATTACGAGCTCGACGAGTTCGCCTATGCCGGCGGCCAGCGCGGCCGGCCCATCGAAGTTATCCCGTCGGAGCTGCACGCGCTCCCGATGCCCGCCTATTCGGAGATCGTGCTGGAAGGCGAGATCGTCCCCGGCGAGGAGCGCGAGGAGGGGCCGTTCGGCGAGTTCATGGGCTATTACGCGTCCCAATCGTCGATGCTGCCGGTGGTCAAGAT
>JAYQUR010000153.1:0-7825 GCA_038148075.1 Alphaproteobacteria bacterium
AGGCGAACCCGCGCACGATCCACGGCAGCACGCGCCAGTGATACAGCAGCGCCGACAACGCGCTCATCAGCAGGACGAGCGGCAGTGCCCGGGTCGCCAGGATGAAGGCGGCGCCCGGATAGGGCTCCTTGAACGGCAGCGGGCCGCCGCCGAGGAACCCGAAGACCAGCGACGTTCCCGCCTCTGTCGCCTTCTGGAGCGCGAGCACGCCGTCGTTCAGCCACGCGAACACGACTTGCGTGCCCGGCAGTTTCAGCAGCACCAGCGCGACGGCGAACTGCACGGCGAGCCCGGCGATCGCGACGCGCCAGGAAAAAATCCTGCGGTTCTCGCTCAGCGCCCACGCAAGCAGAATCAACGCGATCAGTCCCAGAACGGGCTGAAATGCCGCCATAGCAAACTCCGGTCTCGTTAACGGTGGCTAAACGTCGATCAGCGATGATAACGCGACCGGACCGGAATCGTCCGCGGCATCGATTTAGCTATTCGTTTCAGTGGTATGCATCGCGTTATTGAGTTCCTGAAAGAGATCGACCGCGGGGCCGGAAACGCGTCGGAGGAGCTGCTCGACCGTATCCTGCGCGAATGCCGCCGCCTGACACAAGCGGAGGCCGGCACGATCTATCTCGTCCGCGGGGACGACGACGCGGCATATCTCGAACCGATGAGCCTTCAGAACGACCGGATCGAGCTGGAACCGATGGAGTTTGTCGTGGCGATGGACGAATCCTCCATCGCGGGATACGTGGCCATCACCGGGCAATCCGTCAGGATCGAGGATGCCTACAACATCCCGCCCGACCGCCCTTATATTTTCAATGCGTCGTTCGACACTGCGACAGGTTACCGGACTGGTTCGGTTGCGTGTATCGCGCTCCGGCGGAGCCAAGGGGACGTCTGCGCGGTGGTCCAGTTGATCAACAGGCTGGAGGCCGACGGCGGGATCGTGCCATTCGACGCCAACGAAATCGAGATCATCGACGCCGCCGGGCTCATCGTCAGCGGCGCCATCGAACGCGCCGAAATGCTCAAACGGCTGGAACGCCAGAACCGGGAGCTCACGCGCCAGTTCGAGACGATCGAGGCGCTTCAGCAAGAGACGGCGACAGCGCTGTTGAACGCGCAGAAATCCGACCGCGCGAAGGCGGAATTCCTGAACTGCATCGGCCACGAATTGCGCACGCCGCTAAATTCGATCATCGGCTTTTCGGAATTGTTGAAGAACGAGGGGTTCGGCCCGCTGGGCCACCCGAGCTATGCGACGTTCGCCGCCGATATCGCAGCCGGCGGCCACCAGCTCCTCAGGATCGTCAACGACATCCTCGCGATCGTTCGCGCCGACAGCAACGTCCGCAAACTACGCGACGACTGGCGGGCGGCATACGGGTGCGTCGAGGATACCACCCGCGCATTCTTCGAAACGGCAGCGGAGGCGAACCTCGTCCTGGCAGCGGAGATCGCCGAGGAGCCCGCATCCTGCGCCATCGACCGAACCTCTCTTCAGACCGCGCTCGAACGCCTGATCGACAACGCGATCAAGTCCACGCCCGCGGGCGGCGAGATCGTCGTCTCCGTCGGCCCGACCGGACGCGGCGGTCTCGGAATCGAGGTTCGGGACACCGGCATCGGCATGACCGACGCCGAGATCGAGATCGCGATCGCGCCGTTCGGCCAGATCGACTCGACGCTCGGCCGCGAATACGAAGGCGCAGGCCTCGGCCTGACGCTCGCCGCCGCGATCGCGCGCGGCATGGACGGGGAAATGACTATCGCCTCGGTACCCGGGCAAGGCACCGGCGTCCGCATCGAATTTCCCCCAGCGGCGCCGGAATCGCGCGATCTGCCGTCTCGGGACAGCGGCCCGCAGTCCGCTACATCCTGAAGACGCCGAATCTCGTCTCGGGTACCGGCGCGTTGAGCGCCGCCGACAACGACAGCGCCAGCACCATACGCGTCTCGGCAGGCTCGATGATCCCGTCGTCCCACAGGCGCGCCGTCGCATAATACGGGTGCCCTTCGGTCTCGTATTTGTCCCGGATCGGCGCCTTGAAGGCCTCTTCCTCCGCAGCCGGCCACGTCTCCCCTTTCGCCTCGATGCCGTCGCGGCGCACCGTCGCCAGCACGCTCGCGGCCTGCTCGCCGCCCATCACCGAAATCCGGGCGTTCGGCCACATGAACAGGAACCGAGGTTCATAGGCGCGGCCGCACATGCCGTAGTTCCCCGCGCCGAAAGATCCGCCGACGATGACGGTGATCTTGGGCACCTGCGCGCAGGCGACCGCGGTGACGAGCTTTGCGCCGTCCTTGGCGATCCCGCCGGATTCGTACTTCTGCCCGACCATGAAGCCGGTGATGTTCTGCAGGAAGATCAGCGGGATCTTCCGCTGGCAGCACAGCTCGATGAAATGTGCCCCCTTCAGCGCGGATTCCGAGAACAGGATGCCGTTGTTTCCGAGAATGCCGACCGGCATGCCGTGAATCCGGGCGAAGCCGCAGACCAGGGTCGGCCCGTAGAGCGCCTTGAACTCGTCGAAGTCCGAGCCGTCGACGATGCGCGCGACCGCCTCCCGGATATCGAACGGCGAACGCAGTTCCGGCGGGACGATGCCGTTGAGTTCTTCGGGATCGTAGGCTGGTTCCTCGAACGCGACGCCGGCGCTTGCCGGCCTTTCCCCTCGACCGAGATTGCGGACGGCGCGACGGACGATCGCGAGCGCCTCGCCGTCGGACGCGGCCATGTGATCGGCGACGCCCGAGATACGCGCATGCACGTCCGCCCCGCCGAGGTCTTCCGCCGTGACCTCCTCGCCCGTCGCCGCCTTCACCAGCGGCGGGCCGCCGAGAAAGATCGTCCCCTGCCCCTTTACGATCACGCTCTCGTCCGACATGGCGGGAACGTAGGCGCCGCCCGCCGTGCAAGAGCCCATCACGGCGGCGATCTGCGGGATGCCGGCCGCCGACATGGTTGCCTGGTTGTAGAAGATGCGCCCGAAATGCTCTCGGTCGGGAAACACCTCGTCCTGTTTCGGCAGGTTCGCACCGCCGGAATCGACCAGATAGATGCAGGGCAGCCGGTTAGCGCGCGCGATCTCCTGGGCGCGCAGATGCTTCTTCACCGTGAGAGGATAATACGTCCCGCCCTTCACCGTCGCATCGTTGGCGACGACGACGCATTCGCGCCCCTCGATCCGCCCGATGCCGGTCACGATTCCGGCAGCCGGGACGTCGTCTTCGTAAACGCCGCGCGCCGCCAGCGGCGAGAGTTCGAGAAACGGCGATCCGGGATCCAGAAGCGCGTCGATGCGGTCGCGAACGAGCATTTTCCCGCGTGAGACATGTCGCTCCCGGGCCGCCTCGCCGCCGCCAAGAGCCGCTTTCCCGGTCTCGCGTCGCAGGTCGTCGATCGCCGCCCGCATCGCCGCATCGTTCTCCCTGAACTCGGTCGATGCCGGATCGGCTGCAGTGGTAAGGCGGGGCATTGCGCTCTCCGGTTCCTGATTCTCGGAATATAGCCGAACGCGGGCGATTCTGAACCGGACGGATATTCGCCCCGTCAGTCGCCGTGCGGCCTGATGTCGAACTCGAGAACGTCCGCGCGGGCCAGCAGATCGGAGGACAATGTGGAGATGTCGCCCTCGCGCGTGGTGCGGATCATCGTCTCGTATTCGAATTCCCGCCCGCCGTTCACCAGCCGATAGCTGAGGTTCGGGATCGAGAACCCGTGGGTCGTCAGCAGTTCCCTCAGGTCGGGTTCCGTCAGAATCCGCTCGCGCTCGAACCGGACGGTCAGCAGCGAAAAGGACTGGGACGGCATCGTGCTCTCGAGAAACCGGAAGCCCGCCAGAATGCCGAGCGTCAGGACGGTCCCGAGCGTCGCCGGGAAATAGAACCCGACCCCGTAGAGTATGCCGAGCGCCGCGGTGACCCAGATGGACGCCGCCGTGGTCAGGCCGCGGACCGTAAGACCTTCCTTGAAGATGACGCCGGCGCCGAGAAAGCCGATGCCGGTCATGATGCCCTGCGCCATGCGCGTGGGATCGATGCGCACGGCTTCCAGCGGCGTTCCGCCGAACCATCGCATCTGATAGACGGCCACAAGCATCAACAGCGCCGACGACAGGCTGACGAGCGCGTGCGTCCTGAAGCCTGCGGGCCGGCCGTGATAGGACCGTTCCAGCCCGATCAGGCTGCCAGCAATCAGCGCGCTCGCGAGGGCAAGCGCGATATCCGTATATTCCGGCGTCATCGCCATGGGCATTCCCTGTCAGTCCGGCGTCGATGCGCCGGACCGCGATTCTAGTGCGGATCGCCCGATTCGATCTTCCGAATTTCGTCGCCGGGGTACGGAGACCGCAAAACCCCGTCGCCGCCAGTCAGCCTGCAGCCGCCGCCGTTAGGATCCGGTAGAGGATGCAGAGCATCGCCAGCCATCCGCCCGCGAACGTCAGCGTCCGTCCGAACGGCACGTTGAGGATGTAGAGGAAATAATGGGCAAGACGCAGCCAGAAGAACGCGATCGCCGCGGCGGCGGTCGCCTCGTTCGCGGCGCCGGCGAGATGCGCGACGATGACCAGCGCGGCGAACGGCGCGAGATTCTCGACCGCGTTCGAATGGGCCTTCTTCGCGCGTGCCGCCCAGTCGGGCAGCGGCGTCCCGTCTGCGCGATAGGTAAGCGCCGGCATCATGCCGACGTTTGCGATATGGGCGAGAATATACGGCATCCACATGAGAACGGTGATGCCCGCGGTCAGCGCCAGCATCCTGAGATCGGTCGTCATCGGATATCTCCCGGTTCTTTAGGGCAGGACCGGGAAAGGGTCGCACGGCTGCCGAGTCGGCTCAATCGGGACCCGACTCCGATCAGGCCGCGGCCGACGCCGGCGGACCGAACGACGCGACGTGAAGCGCGCCGTCTCCGGCGATAACGAGGCTCGATTCCGGTACCTCGTGCCAGTGCCCCGCGTCCTCGTCGGCGGGCTCCGACATGATGACGATCGAGTCCCTCATCCCCGCCACGCCGACGCCGTAGAAAAGGCTCGGCGACCGTGCGTCCGAGGACCAGCGCACCGCGACCAGCGTTTCGCCGTCGGTCGCGATCGCGGCGAAGCGGAACGGATCCGAAATACCGTGCCGCGCCATTTCCGACATGACCGTCTCGACGGTCTGGCGGTACGCCGCCGCCGGATCGTCCGCCAGCCCGTTCGCCAGCAGGAGATAGAACAGGGTTTCGCTGTCCGTCGTGCCGCGTTTTTCGCGGTACAGCGCATCGGGAATGCGGAGGTCCAGCTCGCGGCGGACCCGGGCGAATTCACCGATGGCGCCGTTGTGCATGAACAGCCACTTCCCGTGGCGGAACGGATGGCAGTTGGGGCGCGACGTGACGCTGCCGCCGGTCGCCGCGCGGACATGCGCGAAGAACACCCCGGCCCGCGTCTGTTCCGCCATTTCCCGGAGGTTTTCGTCGTTCCAGGCGGGCAGAACGTCCCGGTAGAGGCCGGGAAGATCCCGGTCGCCGTACCAGCCGATCCCGAACCCGTCGCCGTTGGTTACCACGTTGGACCAGCGCGCGTTCAGGCTCTGGCGGACGAGCGAATTGTCCGCCTTGAACAGCACCGTATCGAGGAAGATCGGCGGTCCGGAATAGGCCATCCATCTGCACATAGCGCGGACTTTCTATTGAGACGGGCGCATCGGCGCACGGCCAACACTAGCGGAGGGATTATTTCGCAAAGCTGAAGACTCGCAAATAATTTCGCCGACTTTCATTTCGCGTTTGCATGGGGCGAAAAAATGCGGAAAAGGAAATTTCGCGCCCGCTGTCCAGCGCCGGATCGACGATCCGAAATCCCAGCAACGTCCGGAGGGCAGCCCGGCACCGTTCAGGACATATGCGGATGATGTCGATTCGCTGCTACCTGGCCCCGTCCGAAATCGAGGGACTGGGCGTTTTTGCGGCCGTTCCCGTGAGGAAGGGCGAGGAAATCTGGCGCTACCACCCCGACTTCGACCTCTCCTACCCGATCGACCGTGTCGCCGACGCGCCGGAGCATATCCGGGAGTTCATGGAGCGGTATACCTACGTGAACCCGTTCGACCCGACGAAGGTCATTCTGGATGCCGACGAGGCGCGCTTCATGAACCACTCGAACGACCCGAACGTCGATTTTTCGTCGGACGTTTGCGGGCGCGCGGCGCGCGACATCGCCGCCGACGAGGAGCTTACCTGCGACTATGCCTGTTTCACGATCGGCGAGATCGTCTTCCAGGCGCCCCGCCACCGCACCGCATCAGCGATCGTCGCGGCCAACGGAATGCCCCATCCCGTCCTCTGAATTCAGCCTGTCTCGGCGAACAGCTCGCGGCCGATCAGCATGCGGCGGATCTCGGACGTGCCTGCGCCGATCTCGTAGAGCTTCGCGTCGCGCAGCAGCCGGCCGGTCGGATAGTCGTTGATGTAGCCGTTGCCGCCGAGGATCTGGATCGCGTCGAGCGCCATTTCGGTGGCACGCTCGGCCGAATAGAGGATCGCGCCGGCGGCGTCCTTGCGCGTGGTCCGGTCGCGGTCGCAGGCTTTCGCGACGGCATACACATAGGCTTTCGAGGCGTTCATCCGGGTGTACATGTCGGCGAGCTTGCCCTGGATGAGCTGGAACTCGCCGATCGGCTGGCCGAACTGCTCGCGCTCGTGGACGTAGGGCACGACCGCGTCCATGCAGGCCTGCATGATGCCGAGCGGCCCGCCGGAGAGAACCGCCCGCTCGTAGTCGAGCCCGCTCATCAGGACGCGCACGCCCGAATTCAGCGCGCCGAGGACGTTCTCCTCCGGCACGATGCAATCCTCGAAGATCAGCTCGCCCGTGTTCGAGCCGCGCATGCCGAGCTTGTCGAGCTTCGGCCCGGTGGAGAACCCGTCATAGCCCTTCTCGACGATGAAGGCCGTGATGCCCTGCGCCCCCGCGTTCGGCGTCGTCTTCGCATAGACGACGAGCACGTCGGCGTCCGGGCCGTTGGTGATCCACATCTTGGTGCCGTTGAGCTTGAATCCGCCGTCGGTGCGTTCCGCCTTGAGGCGCATCGAGACGACGTCGGAGCCCGCCTCCGGTTCCGACATCGCCAGCGCGCCGACATGCTCGCCCGAGACAAGCCCCGGGAGGAATTTCCTCTTCTGCTCGTCGCTGCCGTTGCGGCGGATCTGGTTCACGCACAGGTTCGAGTGCGCGCCGTAGGAGAGCCCGACCGACGCCGACGCGCGGCTGATTTCCTCCATCGCCACGACATGCTCGAGATAGCCCATGCCGGCGCCGCCGTACTCCTCCTCGACGGTAATGCCGAGCAGGCCGAGTTCGCCCATCTGCTTCCACAGTTCGGCCGGAAACTGGTTCTCGCGGTCGATCTCCGCCGCCAAGGGCGCGATCCTGTCCTGCGCGAAATCCCGCACGGTCTCGCGCAGAAGGTCTGCGGTCGAGCCCAGGTCGAAATCGAAATCGGGGAGACTGTTGGAAGCCACGGGCATGTTCCTGTCCGGCATCGGGTGACAGAGCCTAGAAGGGCGCGGGGGCCGGGGTCAATCGCCGGGCGGCCGCCTTAATCCAAAATTAGCCTTCGGCGACTATCCTCGAGACCGTCCGCGAACGGGCTTTCGCGGGCGGGATCGATATGTAGTCGAATGGAGAAAGCCATGAAGCGCGCCCTCCTTGCCGCCGCCATGATGGCGGCGCTCGTACCGGCCTCCGTCCGCGCGGAGGACACCTGCGACGACCGCGAGAAGATCGTCGCGAAACTCGCCTCCGAATACAAGGAAACCGCCGGCAGCCGCGGGCTGACC
>JAYQUR010000154.1:0-7824 GCA_038148075.1 Alphaproteobacteria bacterium
GCGGAGCAGGTTGCGGCGGCGGCTGAGGCGTAGCCTAGAACCGCTCCTTTACAGGACAGTCAGTTACCTGACAGTCAGCTCGTCGGCGCGGCGCAGCGCTTCCACATCTGGGCGCCGCCCGCCTTCGGATCGGGCGTCCGTCCGTTGGGCCAGAGCTGCATGTCGTCGTCCCCCCAGAGATCCATGTCGACGCGCTTTCCGGCGTTTTCCTCGCCCCCCGGGACGATGTAGCTGAAATCGTGCCGCCCGTAGTCGCCCTGTATCCTGTTGCCGCCGGGCGTAACGATCGTCGGCCCGGCGATTTCGAGGCGTTTCGCGCCGTTGCACCAGTTGCCGTCGATCGCGTCGGCAGCAGCGGGAACCGCCGAGAGCATCAGTGCAACGGCGGCCATTCCGGCGGAATAGGAGGGTCGGATGCCCATCTGGATCTCCTGTGTCGCGAAATCACATGACCAACACGGATTTGCCCACGATTTTCCGGTCCTCGAGCATCTTGATGCCGTCCATGTACTCGTCGAACGAGAACCGGTTCATGATATTGGGCGAGATCTTGCCGGCCAGAAGGAGCTCGAACAGCGCCTGCTGCGCCTCCCCGATCAGCGGCGAGCCGTCCTTGATGTAGAAATTGATGGTCGAGCCGACGACCGCGATGTTCTTGAGCAGCAGGTAGTTCGTGCGCACCGACGGGATCGTGCCCGATGTAAAGCCGGAGACGACGACGCGCCCCTCGCTCGAGATGGCCCGGAGTGTCGCGTCGAACACCTCGCCGCCGACCAGATCGAACGCAAGGTCGACCCCTGCCCCGTCCGCCGCCTTGGCCACCTGTGCACGGAGATTGTCCTTCAGATCGTCCGCCGTCAGGTCGATGATCGCGTCCGCTCCCGCCGCCAGCACGGCGCCCCCCTTCGACGGCGTGGTGAGACCTGCCAGCACCTTCTTGGCGCCGAGCGCCTTCGCGATCCCGACCGCCGCCAGTCCGACGCCGCCCGACGCGCCGTTGATCAGCACGACGTCGCCCGCCGTCATCCGGCCGCGCCGCGTCAGCGCGATATATGCGGTCAGCGAGGCGAGCCCCATCGCCGCCGCCGCGTCGAACTCGACGCCGTCGGGCAGCGTAAAGGCGAGTTTCTCCGGGCAGACCGTCTTTTCCGCCATCGCGCCGTGGATTACGTGGGCGATGACCCGGTCGCCGATCTTGTGGCTTGTCACGTTCGCGCCGACCGCGGAGACGATCCCGGCCGCGTCCTTGCCGGGGGTGAAGGGCGGCGGCGGGTTGTTCTGGTACTTGCCGTCGAGCGACAGCAGGTCGGTGAAGTTGATGCCGCACGCCTTCACGTCGACGAGAATCTCGTTATCGCCCGGCACCGGATCCGGCACCTCCTCGATGGCGACGGTACGGTTGCTGGTATCGCTGATGACGACGGCGCGCATGGCGTTCTTCCTCCCTTGTTCCCGTCCAAGGTATATCGGCTGGCCGCGATCCCGAAAAGACCACGCGAGAGGGGCGGGATGACAAGCCGCGCGCCGGGTGTCACATAGAGGCATGACATCGGAAGACCTCATCCCCGTCACGGTGCTGACCGGCTTTCTCGGCAGCGGCAAGACGACAATCCTCTCGCGCCTTCTGGGGGACCCGTCGTGGGCGGATACCGCCGTCATCGTCAACGAGTTCGGCGAGGTAGGGCTCGACCACGCGCTGATGGAATCCTCCGAAGAGAACATCATCGACCTCTCCTGCGGCTGCGTCTGCTGCACCCTCCGCGGCGACCTGACCGAAACGCTCCTCGATCTGTGGGAGCGGCGGACGGCGGGGACGATCCAGCCCTTCCGGCGTGTGGTGCTGGAGACCACGGGCCTCGCCGATCCGGCGCCGATCATTCACACGCTGATGCAGGAACCCCTGGTCTTCGCCCACTACCGGCTCGCCCGGGTCGTCACCGCCGTCGACGCCGTCAACGCGGCGGCAACGCTCGCGGCGCAACCCGAGGCCGTGAAACAGGTCGCGGTCGCCGACACGATCCTGCTGACCAAGACCGATATCGCAAACGACGCAAGCGCGGTCGAAGCGTTAACCGCGCGGCTGGAGGGACTGGGGCCGACGGCGGATATCGAATTCTGTACGCAGGGAGAGACGACGCCGGAGACGCTGTTCGCCGGCGGTCTGTACGACCCTGCGGCGAAGGGAGCCGACGTCGCGGCGTGGCTCGCCCATGAAGCCGGCGCGCGGCATGGGCATGCGCACGACGTCAACCGGCACGGCGACGACATCGTCGCCTTTGCGATCGAGCGCGACGAACCGATCGGCCGCGGCGCGCTGTCCTCTTTCCTACAGATGCTGGCCGACCAGCGCGGCGACGACCTTCTCCGCCTCAAGGGCCTCGTCGCATTGACCGACGATCCGGCACGCCCCGCCGTCGTCCACGGCGTCCAGCACGTCATCCATCCGATCACCCGTCTCGACGCCTGGCCCGACGGCTTGAACGGCACCGCCATCGTGTTGATCGTGCGCGGCATCGAACGGGACTGGGTCGAGGCACTGTTCGACAGGGTGACCGAAAGCGCCTATGCGGGGCTCGCGCCGTAGATCCGGCAAAACCGCCCGGATTAACAACCGCAGGCAAACCGGATAGATTTGACGGACACTGAATTCAGGGAGACGATCGATGTGCCAGAGCGGGATCGACAAGGTGACCTACGGGGTCAAGGACCTCGAAAAGGCGGAGAAATTCTGGACCGATTTCGGCCTGAAGAAGATCGACGCCGGGACCGGCCACCCGACCTTCGCCTGCCAGAACGGCGCGGCCGTGGAGGTTCGCCCGGCGGACGACCCCGACCTGCCGCCGCCTGTCGGCGAGGACGTGGACGCGACGGTCCGCGAATGCACCTTCGGCGTGCGCACCGCGGCCGATCTCAAGGCGATGGCCGACAACCTCGCCGCCGACCGTGACGTGCGCGAGGACGCGGACGGCTCGATCCACACCGTCGACCACCTCGGCTTCGGGCTCTCGTTCCGCGTCTCGCAGACGGAGAAGGTCGTCGCACCGGAGCAGGAGGTGAACGTCCCGGGCCGGCCGTCCCGCATCAACAAACGTGCCGAAATGTACGACCGCGCGTCTCCGATGGAAATCTCGCACATCGTCTACATGACCGACGATCTGGAGAAGCATAAGGAATTCTACGTCGACCGGCTCGGCTTCAAGGTGACCGACGCCTATCCGGGACGCGGCTATTTCACCCGCGGCGGCGCGGCGCATCACCACCACAACCTGTTCCTGCTCGATCCCGGCATCGGCAAGCGGGGCTTCCACCATCTCGCGTTCGAACTCGGGACGATCCACGAGCTGTTCGGCGGCGGCAACAACATGACGCGGCACGGCTGGGAAACGCAGATCGGCCCGGGCCGTCACCCGATCTCGTCCTGCTATTTCTGGTACTTCAAGAATCCCTGCGGCGGCGCGGCGGAGTACGACTTCGATTCGGACGTCGTCGACGACAACTGGCAGCCCAAGGATTTCGAGTCGACGCCGGAGAACTTCGCCGAATGGGCGCTCGCCGAAGGCATGGGCGAGGCGATGCTCTTCAAGGGCATCCAGCGCGGCTGATCCATGAAACCGGCGCCTTTCGACTATGTCCGCGCAACGAGCGTGGACGACGCCCTTGCTGCGCTCGCGGCGACCGATGGCGCAAAATTGCTCGCGGGCGGCCAGAGCCTGGTGCCGATGCTCAATTTCCGGCTGGTCGACGCGCCCGCCTTCGTCGACATCAACGGGATCGCGGAACTGCGCGGCATTTCCGACGGCCCGGACCGCGGCCTGCGCATTGGGGCGCTGACGCGCCACCGCGATATCGAAACGTCGGATGAAATCGCGACCCGCTATCCCGTTGTCGGCGAAGCGATGCGGTACGTCGCGCATCTCGCCATCCGCAATCGCGGCACCATCGGCGGAAGCCTTTCGCATGCGGACCCGGCGGCCGAATGGCCGGCACTGTCGGTGCTGCTGGATGCGACGATGACCGTCGCCGGCCCGACCGGCCGCCGCAAAATCGCCGCACGAGATTTCTTCGTCGCGCCCCTCACGACCGCGCTGGAAGACGACGAGCTACTGATCCATGTCGACCTTCCCCCACTGCCCGCAAATGCGGGCTGGGGTTTCGAGGAGGTCGCGCAACGCCACGGCGATTTCGCGCTGGCGGGCGCCGCCGCGATCCTCGCACTCGACGGCGGGTCGGTCGCCGATGCCCGCCTCGCGATGTTCGGCGTCGACGAGACACCGGTCCGGATCGGCGCGGCCGAAGAGTCGCTCATCGGCAAACGGCCGGACGCGGATGCCTTCGCCGCGGCTGCGGAGACGGTTCGTACCGCCGTCAACCCGATGAACGATCTGCACGGCTCCGCCGACTATCGCCGGCATCTGGCGGGCGTGCTTGCACGTCGTGTGCTGGCCGCCGCCGCGGAGCGCGCGGCATGACAGCGTCGGTCCCGATTACCGTCACCGTCAACGGCCGGGAGTACCGCGCCGAGGTGGAACCGCGCCTGCTGCTCGCCGATTTCCTGCGCGAGACGCTCGACCTGACCGGAACGCACGTGGGATGCGAACACGGCATCTGCGGCGCCTGCACGATCCTCCTGAACGGGGACAGCGCGCGCTCCTGCCTCACCTTCGCGGTGCAGGCGGACGGCGCAGAGATAACCACCGTCGAAGGGCTCGGCAGCGAAGACGACCTCGGCCCGCTGCAGCAGGCGTTCCGCGACCATCACGCGCTGCAATGCGGGTTCTGCACGCCGGGCATGCTGATGACCGTCACCGATATGCTGCAGAAGTATCCGCTGGCGACCGACGACGAGATCCGCGAGGGCCTGTCGGGCAATATCTGCCGCTGCACCGGCTACGAGCACATCGTGCGCGCCGTGCGGTCCATGGTCGAGGCGCGAGATGCCGCGAGAGATGTGCCGTGAACGCGCCGAAGGATCTTAACTTCACGCGCCCGCAATTCGTCGGCGCCAGCGTCGCGCGTCGCGAGGATCCGCGCCTGCTGACCGGCGGCGGGCTCTACGTCGCCGACATCAAGCGCCACGGCATGCTGCATATCGCCTTCCGGCGGAGCGACATGGCGCACGCCGAAATCAGATCCATCGATGCGAGCGCCGCGCTGGCGCATCCGGGCGTCGTCGCGGTCTATACCGGCGAGGACATCGCGCAGCTTGCGAACCCGTACCGCGCCACCTCGCGCATGAAGAACTACCAGGCGACGTTCATCCCGCCGCTTGCGCACAAGAAGGTGCGCTACGTCGGCGAGGCGGTCGTCGCCGTCGTGGCGGAAAGCCGCTACGTCGCCGAGGACGCGCTGGCGCTCCTCGAGATCGACTATGCGCCGCTGCCGGTGCTGGTCGATCCGGAATCCTCGCTCGCCGAGGGCGCGCCCAAGCTGCACGACGATCTCGAGTCGAACATCCTCGCGGAGCGCGAATTCGCCCGCGGCGAGGTCGACGCCGGGTTCGCGAAGGCCGCCGCAACCGCGAGCGGCCGGTTCCACTTCACCCGGACGACGCCCGTGACCATCGAGGCGCGCGCCGCCGTCGCGGAATACGACCGGCGGACCCGGACGCTGGAGCTGCACTGCACGACGCAGATCCCCGGCATCGTCCGCGACAAGCTGTCGGAAATTTTCGACATACCCGGCCCGCGCCTCCGCGTGATCGCGCCGGACGTCGGCGGCGGCTTCGGCGGCAAGACCTCGCTCTACTCAGAGGAGATCGTCGCCTGCGCCATCGCGCGAGACCTGCAACGGCCCGTCAAATGGGTCAGCGACCGGATGGAAGACCTGATGTCGACCGGCCACGCCTTCGACGAGATCGTCGACGCCGAGATCGCGGTCGCGGAAGACGGCGAGATCCTCGCCGTGAAGGCCGACGTCATCGGCGACGTCGGCGCCTACTCGATCTACCCGTGGACCGCGACCATCGAACCGGTGCAGGTGGTAAGCTTCCTGCCCGGCCCTTACAGGATCGAAAATTACGCCGCGCGCGTCCGCGCCGTCGCCACCAACAAGACGCTGACCGGAGCCTATCGCGGCGTCGGCCGGCCGATCTCGGTCTTCGTGATGGACCGGCTCCTCGACATGGCAGCACGCAAGATCGGCATGGACCCGGCGGAGATCCGCCGCCGCAACCTCGTGAACGACGACGAGTTCCCCTACAAGGCGGCCTCGGGCCTCGTTTGGGACCGATCGGCGTTCCAGGCCTGCCTCGCCACCGCGCGCGAGAAGATCGGCTACGACGCGCTCCGCGCGGAGCAGGAGGCCGCCCGGGCCGAAGGGCGTTGGGTCGGGATCGGGGTCGCCTCCTACGCGGAGCTGACCGGCGTCGGCTCGCGCATCGCCGTCGCGCCCGGCATGCCGATCAATACCGGCACGGAGACCTGCAACGTCGCCATCGATTCCACCGGCGCGGTCACGGCGAGCTTCGGCGTCGCGAGCCAGGGACAGGGCATGGAAACCACCCTCGCCCAGGTCGTCGCCGAGGCGCTGGGCGTGAAGATCGAGGACGTCGACATCGTGCTCGGCGACACGTCCGCCGTCAGTCACGGCACCGGCACCTATGCGAGCCGCGCCGCGGTGCTGGGCGGCGGCGCGGGCACGCTTGCGGCGCAGGCCGTGCGCGAGAAGATCATCCGCGTCGCGGGGCACCTGTTGGAGGCCGCCGAAGAAGACATCGAGACCGGCGACGGCAACGTCTGGGTCAAGGGCACCGACAGCGCGATGACCATCCGCGACCTCGCCCGCGCGCTCTATTCCGACATGGGCCGCGTGCCCAAGGAAATGCGCGACGACCTCGGCAATCTAGAAGCGACCAAGGTCTACGATCCGTTCTTCGGCACGACGACGGCGGCGAGCCACATGTGCCTCGTCGAGATCGATCCCGAGACCTACAAGACGCAGGTGAAGCGCTACGTCGTCGTCGAGGATTGCGGGCGCGTCATCAACCCGCTGATCGCCGACGGCCAGGCGCATGGCGGGGTCGCGCAGGGCATCGGCGTCGCGCTGATGGAAGAAGTGATCCACGACGAGAACGGCCAGGTCCTGACCGCGAGCCTCGTCGATTACGTCGTGCCGTCCGCCGTCGAAGTGCCGTCGATGGACGTGATCCATGTCGAGGCCGAGCTGCCGAACACCGTCGGCGGCTTCCGCGGCCTCGGCGAGGGCGGCACGATCGGCGCGCCCGCCTGCATCGCCAACGCGATCTCCGACGCGCTGAGCCCGCTCGGGATCGAGATCACGGAGATTCCAGCGACGCCGGAACGGCTGTTCCGACTGATCGAGGCCGCGAAAGCGGGCTGAGCCCTACTCCGCCGCCGCCGCGCCCTCCTCCAGCGTATGCAGTTCGCGGCGCAGGATCTTGCCGGTCGACGTCGTCGGCAGGTCGGGCACGATCTGCGCCTCGCGCGGCACCTTGTAGGCGGCGAGGTGGTCGCGGCAGTGTTTCAGGATATCCTCGGGCGTCGCCTGCTGGCCGGGCTTGAGAACCACGTAGGCCTTCGCGATCTCGCCCTTTTCGGCATCCGCCCGGGCGCCGACGCCGACCATCGCGACGGCCGGGTGGCCCGAAATCACCCGCTCGATCTCGGCGGGATAGATGTTGTAGCCGGCGGTCAGGATCATGTCCTTCTTGCGGTCGACGACGTAGAAGTAGCCGTCGTCGTCCTGCTTCGCGAGATCGCCGGAATGGAGCCAGCCGTCGGGCTCGATCGTCTCCTTCGTCGCCGTCTCGTTGCCGTAGTAGCCCATCATGACGAGCGGACCCGACACCATCAGTTCGCCGACCTC
>JAYQUR010000155.1:0-7822 GCA_038148075.1 Alphaproteobacteria bacterium
GCCTGGGCGTGCATCTGTTCCATCAGCCAGGGGCCCTGGATGACGTCGGCGAACCCCGGGAAGTTCTCGACGTCGGTCGTGATGCTCATCTGGCCGCCGACCTCCATGCCGGTCACCAGCATCGGCTGGAGCGACGCGCGCGCCGTATAGATGGCGGCGGTGTATCCGGCCGGGCCGGAGCCGATGATGAGCACTTTCGCGTGGTGGGTTTCCGCCATGATCCGTTCCTGCGTCCGGCACCCGGACAATAATGTTATCGAGTCAATGTAATCGGTATACGCCGTATTTTTAAGGCGCGCGGTCCGCAGAGGCAATCTGCGGGTAGGGACAACTTGCCTTCAGAAACCGAACATATGATCCAGGCTGAACGATCCTTCCGGGTGCAGCAGGCCGTGATAGCCGAACAGCCGGCAGGTTGTGTCGCGAATCAGGATATAGGCGCCGTCGCCTGCCCTGGCGCGGTCGGCGGCGTCGAACGTCTCGTGATAGGTCCAGAAGCGCGAGCCGCCGCAGGGAATTTCGAGCCTCGTGCGCGCGACCTCGCTGCCGTCCGGCGCGACGAGCGTCAGGTCGGTTTCCGACGTGCCGTGCCACGGCGTCGACGCCGGGTAGATCAGGTGGCACATGGTGTCGTGCGGCGCGTCGCCGAGCCGCAGGAACAGGCGCGTCGAGAGGCCGGGCGCCGCGCCGGTATAGGATTGCGGCTCGTTCCGGTAGGTCATCACCATGTTGAAGATGTGCGCGCCGAAGCTCGTTTCGGCGGCGTTGCCGGTCTCGACGTTGCGGTAGCGGAACAGGCCGTGCAGCCAGCCGTCCGCCTCGCCGCCGTCCGAAAAGTCGTAGACCAGCTCCATGTGGCCGTAGCCCGCCCCGGGCGCTGCGCCGTTCATCAGGGCTGCGGCGTCGAGCGCGACCGAATGGTTGCGCGGCAGCCGGCCGAGCGTCTTGCGGGCGATCTCGTTGCCGTCGGGGTCGAGCGCGATCACCGCGACCGGCAGCTCGTTCTGCGCCGTCGACATCGGCGTGGGCAGCGCCAGCGACGAGAACCGGTCCGTCGGCAGGATCGGCGCCGGCAGGATGTACCCCTTGCCCAGCATGTTTCCGTATTCGGCGATGCCGGGGTCGGGCTTCAGGTCGACGCGCTCCACGTTCGGGTGCGCGATGCGGTAGTCGCCGCTGTCGGCCTTGATCTCGTACCGCGGCCGGACGACGTGCTTGCCCGCCCGGATTTCTATCTGGTCCGGCCAGGCGAGCCCCGGCAGCAGCGAGGCCACGTCGATCGCGCAGGTCGCGTAGGGCGCAAGCTCGATCTCCAGCGTAGCGACCGCATCCTCGCCCATCCGGTTCAGGCCGACGTCGCCGGCGGGGATCGGGCAGGGATGCGAATTCTGCACCCACAGGACGACCTTCTCGCCGTCGGCCGGGGCCGGCAGCCCGGCGTAGAGGTCCGACGGCCAGGCGTTGGCGTCGTGCGTGCAGGACAGGAGGTCCGCGTCGTCGCCGTAGGTGTCGAGGGCGTACTTGACAACGTCGTGGCCGGTGGCGCCGACGGCGTGGATGAAAAGCTGGCCGGTAAAGTCGCCGAGGCCGAAACGCGCGCGCACGTCGGCGCTGTCGATCGAGATCGTCTGGTCGGCGTTCGGCACCGGCTCTGTCCATTCGGCCAGCGTCTCTCCGCTTTCGCCGAACAGGCGCATCCACAGGCGCAGGTCGGTCGCGCCGTAGCGCGCCCAGTAGTTGGCGGTGACGACGCGGGTGTGGATCGTGCCGTCGTCCCGGAAAAACGCGAAGTTGGTGGCGAAGTTCGTCGGCTGCAGGTAGGTCGCCGGGTTCGTCAGCATCTCGTCCGGCAGGCGCAGCGAATCGAACGTTACCACCTCGCAGCCCGGCGGCACGAGATGCGCGATATGCGCCTGCAGGCGCTTGGCGTCGAACGCGGCCAGCAGCAGGATCTCGGCCGTACTGCCCGGCAGGTCGGTTACCGGTTGCGCCTTTTGCCCGAGAACCTCGGCGCCGACGCGCGTCACGTCCTGGACGAAAGCGCCGACGATCGCCACCTCGTCCATCGAATAGAACGCGGCGAAACCCTCGGCGTAGCCCAGCGGATCGTAGACCGCGACGCCGACGGCGGCGCGCAGGCGCGCCATCAGCGCACGCGCGCGCTCCGCCGCCAGCGGGTGGCTGATCGCCTTGTAGTAGCTGTTGCCCCCCGACCGGTTGTCGAAGGTCTCGATCTTAAGTCCCATGAGACTCCTTTCCGGACGGCGGCATTATGCGGCGGGCCGGGGCGAATCTCCATGCGACGTCGGGTCGCCCGGTCGGGAGTCGCCGACGTCCGTCCGGCGCCCGCGTCCGGCGCCCGCACTTCAGCCGGTCAGCCGCTTGAAGAAGGCCGAGACCGCGTGGCGCCGACGCTCGCGGTTGGCGTGTTTCAGGTCCGTCACCCAGTTGAGCTGGATCGCCCGGCGTTGCCCGGCGAACGGCTTGTGGCCGTGGAACGACGTGTCGGAGCGGCGGAAGGCGAGCAGCGTGCCCTCGTCCGGCGGCACCTCGACGGCGTAGTCCTCGATGTCGTCGGCGGAACGCAGCAGGCGCAGCCGGCCGCCGTTCTCCTCCCAAGGCGGGTTCATGTAGATCAGCACGGTGACGATCTTTTCCGCCGAATCGGGGTGGATCTTGCCATCGCGCTCGCGGCATTGGCCGCGGACCGTCACCGTCGTCGGCCGGCCGGTCAGGTCGAGGCCGAAGACCCTCTCGATCGCGGCGCGCATCTCCGGGCCCTGCAGCGAGTCGATCACGCCGCCGAAGACCGGGTCGATGTCCAGCGCCTGGTAGGGGAAGCTGCCCGGCCCGCCGGTATCGGGATAGGACTGGTGGATCGCCGGCAGCGCGGCCTTCTTCACGAAGCTCGGCACGATGACGTGGTCGAACGGCGCGCGCGCAAGCGGCGTCGAGGCCAGCGCCTCGAAGTCGAGCGCGTCCGGCAGGGCAGCGATCCGATCCATGGTCGAGATGTATCCCCCTGCGCCGGGGTTTTCAATGGCGGCGGGAAACGTGCGGCAAATCGACCCCGGGCCGGCCTAACCCCGCTCCGCCATACGCCGCCGCACTTCCGCCGCGACGCGCGCCGTATCGTCGAGCCGCTCGTAGGTCCAGCTTTCCAGCGTGCCGTCGAACGGGCGCGTGATGCCGCGCTTTCTCAGCCGCTCGTGGAAGCGGGCGAACTTGGCCGAGCCGCCTTCGAGCTCGATCACGTAGACGGGTTTCCCCGTCGAGCACGCCTCGGAGACCATCGAGACCGAATCGGCGGTCACGACGAGAACGTCGCCGAGGCCGAGCAGGCCGAAATAGGGGTTCTCGCCGCTGCCGTCCCAGAACCAGACCGATCCCGTTTCGATGCCGTCGGCGAGCGCGTCGCGCAGGATCGCTTCGTTCGCCGCACCCGTTCGCCGCGAGGCCGTGATCGCGAGCCCGGCGCCGTGGTCGTCGAACAGCCGGCGCAGGTTAGCGGCGAGCCCGCGGGCAACCGCCTCGGTCATCCTGTATTGCGCGTTCGACCCGCCGATCAGCACCGAGACGAGCGGGCGCGGCAGAGGCGCCAGCAGGGAGGCGAATCGCGCCGCCCCTTGGGCGAGCTTCTCGGGCGTTACCCGGTGCAGTGCGCCGTCGGTCTCGACCACGTTCGGGCCGCTCACCCCGTCGTGTGCCGGCACCGCCAGCAGGTCGAACCGGTCGCGGCCTGTCGTCGGGTTCTGGATCTGGACGCAGAACGTGCGCCCGCCGCTCGCCTTCTTGATGGCCAGCGCGGGCGCGACCGTCTGGCGGCCGGTCGCGATCAGCAGGTTCGGCCACGGCGGGGCCAGGGAATCGCCGCCCGGACCCGGCGCCGACAACGGCGTGAGCCACAGATGCGGCGGCAGGACCGACCACGGGAAGCGCGGCGCGATACGTTTGACGACGGGGGCGAGGTCCAGCGCCTCGGCGAGGCCGAGGCACTGGTTCTCCATGCCGGGTTTGCCGTCGGTGAGCACCCAGCAGGTCTCTGTCGGGGGCGTCCCGCTCATGCGCGACCTCCCGCCGCGTCCGATGTTTGAAATATTATTATCATTCTTTAAAATATAATTTCGTCCATTGCCGGTGGTTCCGCGGTGCCGGCGCGGCGATCTTTCCGTCTCCGGGTGGAGCGGGGGACCGGGTGGGCCGCGGAAACCGATACCAGCGGATCATACGTCCATGGCGCGAATCAAGCTCGACAAGATAGACCTGAAGATCCTCCGCGATCTCCAGGCCGACGGCCGGATCACCAACGTGGAGCTGGCGAAGAACGCCGGCATCTCCCCGCCGCCGTGCCTCAGGCGCGTCCGCGCGCTGGAGGAGACCGGCTGTATCCGCGGCTATCACGCCGACATCGACGCGGAGGCGCTGGGCTACGGCGTCACGGTCTTCGCCCATGTCGGACTGTCGAGCCAGGCGGAGGTCGACCTGATCGCATTCGAGCAGCGCGTCGCCGAGTGGCCCGAGGTCCGCGAATGCCACATGCTGGCCGGCGAAACGGATTTCCTGCTGAAGATCGTCGCGACCGATTGGGACGCCTATCAGAAGTTCCTGACGTCGCGCCTGACGCCCGCGCCCAACGTCAGCGTCGTGAAGTCGGCGCTGGCGATCCGCACCTCCAAGAAGGAGGTCGGCGTTCCCGTCGACGTCGACGCGGCCTTCTCCGGGCGGTAGAGCGCCTCTACTTGTATTTGACCGACATGATTTCGTAGGACTTGGTGCCGCCGGGGGTGGTCACCTCGACCGAGTCGCCGACGGTCTTGCCGATCATGGCGCGCGCCATCGGCGACGTGATCGAGAGCAGGCCCGACTTGATGTCGGCCTCGTGCTCGCCGACGATCTGGTAGGTCTTCTTCTCGTCGGTGTCCTCGTCGGCGACGCGGATGGTCGCGCCGAACTTGATGATCTTGCCCTTGATCGCCGTCACGTCGATCACTTCGGCGCGGCTCAGCAGGTCCTCGATATCGCCGACGCGGCCTTCGATGAAGGCCTGGCGTTCGCGCGCGGCGTGATACTCGGCGTTTTCGGAAAGGTCGCCGTGCTCGCGCGCGGCCGCGATCGCCTTGATCACGTCAGGACGTTCGATGGTTTTCAGCCGTTTAAGCTCCGTCTGGAGATCCTCGTAACCCTTCGAGGTCATCGGCGCTTTGTCCATTTCCTCTTATCCCTCGCACAAAAATACCCTGCCCCGCAGGCGTTCCGTCAGGAACCCTTGCGGTGCAAGAGACAGGTTTTCGCTAAACTGGCCAAGCAAAATAAGACTGGAGCGGCGCAACTTCAAGCCCGCCGGCCCGCATCGCCGAAATGGCTTCCACAGCCGCTTTCGCGCCCGCAACGGTGGTGTAGTAGGGGATTTTGCGGACCAGGGCGGAGCGCCTGAGGGCGTATGAGTCGGAGATCGCCTTGGCCCCCTCCGTGGTGTTGAACACCAGCTGAACGTCGCCCGAGATCATCGCGTCGACGACATGCGGGCGGCCTTCGCGCACCTTCTTGACGAGCCTGGTCTCGACGCCGGCCGCGTTCAGGTGATCCGCCGTCCCGCCGGTCGCCAGCAGCTCGAATCCCATGTCCCTGAGACGGCGGCCGAGCTCGACCATGGCCTCCTTGTCGCGGTCGCGGACCGAGATAAAGACCGTTCCAGACTGCGGCACCACGGCGCCGCTGCCGAGCTGGGACTTGGCGAACGCCCGGCCGAAGTCGGTGTCGAGGCCCATTACCTCGCCGGTCGACTTCATTTCCGGGCCGAGGATGATGTCGACGCCGGGGAACTTCGCGAAGGGGAAGACCGCCTCCTTGACCGCGATATGCTCGCCGACCATGTCCGAGCGGTAGGTCTGCAGCAGGTCGGCGAGTTTCTCCCGCGCCATCGCGCGGGCCGCGACCTTGGCGATGGGGATGCCGGTCGCCTTGGCGACGAACGGCACCGTGCGGCTCGCCCGCGGATTGACCTCGAGGATGTAGACCGTCTCGTCCTTGATGGCGTATTGGACGTTCATCAGCCCGACGACGCCGAGGCCGCGCGCCAGCAGTTCGGTCTGGCGCCGCAGTTCCTCGATGATCGCCTCCGGCAGCGAATAGGGCGGCAGCGAACACGCGGAATCGCCCGAGTGGATTCCGGCTTCCTCGATATGCTCCATGATGCCCGCGATATAGACGGCGTCGTCGACGTCGCGGATCGCGTCCACGTCGACCTCGATGGCGTCTCGCAGGTACGAATCGATCAGCACCGGATCGTTGCCTGATACCTGCACGGCAGTGTCGATATAGCGCGCGAGCCCGGCCTCGTCGTGGACGATCTCCATCGCGCGGCCGCCCAGCACGTAGGACGGGCGGATGACGACGGGATAGCCGATCTCGCTCGCGACGCGGATCGCCTCGTCCTTGCTGCGCGCCGTGCCGTTGGCCGGCTGCAGCAGCTTGAGATCCTTCAGCAGCGCCTGGAAACGCTCGCGGTCCTCCGCGAGATCGATCGCGTCGGGGGACGTCCCGAGCACCGGCACTCCGGCGGCCTCGAGCGCCGCGGCGAGCTTCAGCGGCGTCTGGCCGCCGTATTGAAGGATCACGCCGACCACCTCGCCGTCCTCTTCCTCCTTGCGGACGATCTCGATGACGTCTTCGGCGGTCAAAGGCTCGAAATAGAGGCGGTCGGACGTGTCGTAGTCGGTGGAGACCGTCTCCGGGTTGCAGTTGATCATGATCGTCTCGTAGCCCGCCTCGTCGAGCGCGTAGACCGCGTGGACGCAGCAGTAGTCGAACTCGATGCCCTGGCCGATGCGGTTCGGGCCGCCGCCGAGGATGATCGCCTTCCTGCGGTCCGACACGTCGGCCTCGCACTCGGCCGGGCCGTGGCCCCCAGGCTCGAATGAAAAGGCCTCGTAGGTCGAGTACATGTAGGGCGTCTGCGAGGCGAACTCGGCCGCGCACGTATCGATGCGCTTGTAGACCGGCCGGACGCCGAGGGCGGTGCGGCGGATCGCGACGTCGGGGCCGTTGATGCCGGCAAGCTCGCCCAGGCGTTCGTCGGAGAAGCCCATCGCCTTGAAACGGTGGAGCGCGACCGTGTCGTTGGGAAGGCCGTCGGCGCGGATTTCGGCTTCGGCGTCGACGATGCCCTTGATCTGCTCGACGAACCACGGATCGAAGCCGCTGGCGCGGTTGATGGCGTCGATCGACAGGCCCGCGCGCAGCGCCTGCGCGACCACGAGAATCCGGTTCTCGACCGGCTTGCCGAGCGCCGCTTCGACGGCGTCCTCGTCGACCTCGCCGGTCTCGGGGTCGAACCCGTCGAGCGGCACCTCGTTGAGGCCGGTCAGGCCGGTCTCCATCGAGCGCATCGCCTTCTGGATCGATTCCTGGAAGGTGCGGCCGATGGCCATCGCCTCGCCCACCGACTTCATTTGCGTGTTCAGCAGCGGCTCGGTGCCGGGGAACTTCTCGAACGTGAAGCGCGGCACCTTGGAGACGACGTAGTCGATGGTCGGTTCGAACGAGGCGGGCGTCACTCCGGTGATGTCGTTGTCGAGTTCGTCGAGCGTGTAGCCGACGGCGAGCTTGGCCGCGATCTTGGCGATCGGAAAGCCGGTCGCCTTCGAGGCCAGCGCCGAAGAGCGCGAGACGCGCGGGTTCATCTCGATGATGACCAGCCGCCCGTCCGCCGGGTTGACCGCGAACTGCACGTTCGATCCGCCCGTATCCACCCCGATCTCGCGGAGGACCGCGATCGAGGCGTTGCGCATGATCTGGTATTCCTTGTCGGTCAGCGTCAGCG
>JAYQUR010000156.1:0-7777 GCA_038148075.1 Alphaproteobacteria bacterium
GCATGAACCTGACCGAGGCGCTGGGAGAGGCAACGACGCTGCTGTCCGGCCTCGCGCAGTGCGCCGGGCTCGTAGTTGCGCCCAAGACCGGCCGGCCGCTCAAGCACATCGAATTCGTCAATATCGGCGACGGCCGCGCGCTCGCCGTGCTCGTCACCGACGACGGCTTCGTCGAGAACCGGCTGATCGACCTGCCGGCGGGCACGCCTCCGTCCGCACTGGTGCAGGCGTCCAACTACCTGAACGCGCGGCTCGGCGGCAAAACGATCGACGCGGCGCGGCGCTCTGTCTCGGAGGAGATTGCGACCCGGCGGGCGGCGATCGACGAGATCACCGCCGGTCTCGTCGAGGCCGGGCTCGCGGCCTGGACGGGCGGCGACGGGCCGGGCGCTTCGCTGATCGTCAAGGGCCAGTCGCGGCTCCTCGACGAGGTTTCGGCGATCCAGGACCTCGAGCGCGTCCGCGGGCTTTTCCATGCCCTGGAAACCGAGGAGCTTCTCGTCAAGCTCCTCGACATGACGGATACCGCCGACGGCGTGCAGATCTTCATCGGCGCGGAGAACACCCTGTTCGACCATGCCGGCTGCTCGATGATCGTCGCGCCCTTCAAGGGCGACCGTCAGACAATCGTCGGCGCGATCGGGGTAATCGGCCCGACGCGCTTGAATTATGCCCGCATCATTCCCATGGTTGACTACACGGCCCGGGTCATCGACCGAATCATCGGCTGACCGCGGCCGGCAAGTCGGAAGCCCGGAAGAGAAGCACAGAAGAACGGAAAGCGCAGACGTGACCGATCAGAACGAAAACAAACCCGACGATACCTCCGCCGAGATGCCGGAAACGGAAACCGGGGCAGGCGACGCGCCCGGCACAGAAACTACGGCAAACGACACTGCGGCGCCGGGGCAGGCGGACGATACCGCCGACCCGCAGGCGGAAATCGCCGACCTCAAGGACAAGCTGCTTCGTGCGCTGGCGGAAACGGAAAACTTGCGCCGTCGCTCGCAGAAAGAACGGGAGGACGCGCTTAAATACGCCGCGTCCAACTTCGCGCGCGACATGCTGGGCGTCGGCGACAACCTGCGGCGGGCCATCGATTCGATCCCCGACGACGGAGATCCCGACGGTACGGCGCTCGCCGCCTTCATCGAAGGCGTGTCCCTGACCGAGAAGGAATTGCTGGCGACGCTGGAACGCCACGGCATCCGGAAGATCGATCCGATGGGCCAGAAGTTCGACCCGCAGTTCCACGAAGCGATGTTCGAAGCGCCGGTCCCCGGCGCGGAAAACGGCACCGTCTTCCAGGTCGTCGAAACCGGCTATCTGATCCACGACCGGCTGCTGCGTCCTGCCAAGGTGGGCGTCGCCAAGGCAGCGCCGGAGCCGACCGAACCGGGCGAACAGGTCGACACGAAAGCCTGACCGCCCCCGGACACCGCGCCGGAACGCTGCGACGCGTCGGTTGAGAACGAAACGGGCTGGGATAGGCTGCCCGCCACAGGCACCTGACGACCCGGGCAGCGGCGTTCGGCCCGGCGACTTTCGCGATCCCTTCGCAGCGCCCGGAGAGCCCGATGCCGACCGAGCCCGAGACTACTCCGTCATACGACCCGCCGCTTCCGGACGCGGGACGCGGATCGCTGGCGGAGCGGTTCCCGGCGGTGCGCGCCCAGACCGAAGCGATCGCCGCGCCGTTGTCGCCGGAGGACCAGCAGGTCCAGTCGATGGACGACGTCAGCCCGACGAAGTGGCACCTCGCGCACGTCACGTGGTTCTTCGAGACGTTCCTTTTGCGGCCGAACGTCCCCGGTTACGCCGAGTTCCACCCCGATTTCAACTATCTGTTCAATTCCTATTACGAAGGCGTCGGCCCGCGCCATGCCCGTCCGAAGCGCGGACTTCTGACGCGCCCGGCGCTGGACGACGTGATCGCCTACCGCGCGCATGTCGATGCCGCGATGTCGGACATGATCGACGGAATCAGCGACGACGGCGGCGGCGGTGTCGCCCTGATCGAGCTCGGCCTCCACCACGAGCAGCAGCACCAGGAACTGGCGCTGATGGACATCAAGCACGTGCTGTCGTGCAATCCGATGGACGTCGCGTACCGGCGCAAGGAGCCGGTGAGCTTGCGCACGACCCACCCGCTCGAATGGTTCGAGGTGCCCGGCGGCACCTATTCGATCGGACACGACGGGGAGGGATTCGCCTTCGACAACGAGGGACCCGCGCACGACGTGCTGGTCGGCGATTACCGGATCGCATCGCGCCCGGTAACAAACGAGGAGTTTGCCGAGTTCGTCCAAGACGGCGGCTACCGACGGCCGGAATTCTGGCATGCCGACGGATGGGCGACGGCCAACGCCGAGGGCTGGGAGGCCCCGCTCTACTGGCGGCGCGCCGACGACGACAGCTGGAACGAGTTCACCTTCGCCGGCGTCTGTCCGCTTTATGATGACGCGCCGGTCTGCCATGTCAGCTTCTACGAAGCGGCGGCTTTCGCCGCGTGGGCGGGAAAGCGCCTGCCCATCGAGGCCGAATGGGAGATTGCCGCGCAACGTTTCGGCGTCGGCGACGCGCCCGATGCGGCGGCGGGCGACGGACCGGCGCAGATGATGGGCGACGTCTGGGAATGGACCGAGAGCGCCTATTCGCCCTATCCCGGCTTCGAGGCCGCGCCCGGCGCGGTCGGCGAATACAACGGCAAGTTCATGATCAACCAGATGGTGCTCCGCGGCGCGAGCTGCGGCACGCCGCCCGGCCACGCGCGCGTCACCTATCGCAACTTCTTCTATCCCCACCAGCGCTGGGCCTTTTCCGGATTCCGTCTGGCTGAGTAACCGCACCGAGAGGGAGCATCACGTTGGACAAAGACCGTTTTACGTTCGACATTGACGCCATCTCTTCGTTCTGCCGCGAACGGGCCGGAGCTTCGCCAAGCCAGCTGGCACAGTACGGTTACCGGCGCGCAAACGATTTTATCGAATCCCTCCCGCGCCACGGCGACGCGGATCTGCGAACCGCTATCGGCCTTGTACATTGTATGGATATGACGGGACGGGAGGAAGAAGCGCTCGACGACTTCGGCCCCGGGCTTTTCCTCCGACGTCACGCAATCGGGCTCGTTCTGTACGTGCGGGACGATCTGATGGACGGCCCCGATCTGCGCCTCCTTGAAGCCTCGCTTCTGTGTGCCTATGGATTTTCCCTGCAGCAGTTCGATCGCTGGGACGAGGCGCTGGAGGTTCATGCCGAGGTGGCCGAATTGATCAGCGATGGCGTTGACGGCTCCGAAAGCGCAATCAATCTTATGGCTCTGGCGCACGACAGCATCGGCGATCTTCAGGATATTCTGGGGGCCTCGAAGACTCGTGACGAGGCATGGGAACGCGCGCGCATTCTGTATCAATCGCTTTTGCACTCCGTGGATGCCGAGACGGACGACGACGCCCAGCGACGCGACTTTATCGTCAGCCGATTGCAGGACGTCATCGACAAGCTGGCAGAAGCCAGAGATCGTGGGCCCGGCGCTTGATCTCGATCAAGTCGAAGCGACGCCGGCTGCGGGACACTTCTCCGTCAACAAGACGGATAGGGAGTTCCGCCATGCCTGCCCTCGACGCCCCGGCGCGCGCGCCGCGCATCCAGTTCAGCCATTTCGGCATCAACGTTCGCGACCTCGTGAAGATGGAAGATTTCTATACCCGCGTCGTCGGATTTCAGGTCACCGACCGGGGCTCGGTCGACGCGCTCGGCCTGACGCTGACCTTCATGAGCATGGATCCGGTGGAACACCATCAGTTCGTCATCTGCAGCGGCAACGAGGACGAGCTCGGCGAGAACAAGCGCAATGCGTTTTTCGGCGGACCGATCAACCAGCTGTCGTTCCGGCTCGAATCTCTCGACGACCTGCGCATCATGTACAACCGGCTCGCCGAGGAAAACGGGGAGACCGAGCTGATGGCCGGCACGCACGGCATCGCGTGGACTGTCTACGCGCGCGATCCCGAGGGCAACACGCTGGAATTCTTCGTCGACACGCCCTGGTTCGTCGACCAGCCTTTTCTCGAACCGATCGATCTCGCCAAGTCGAACGAGGAACTCATCACGGAGACCGAGGCTCTGGTGCGCGACAAGCCCGGCTTCCAGGATTACGGAAAATGGCGCGCCGAACTGGCCGAGAAACTGGGCCGGCCGTTGGTAGCGAAACCGTTCGCCGACGCCTGACGGAAAGGCAGCCCCCCTCTTTTTTCCCGCAGCGGGGCGCCCATATACCTCTCCCGATGCGCGCGCACTGGCACGTGCCGACACGCGCACAAGCAAGGAGAGGCACCATGCAGGCGCTATACGACGTCGAGGTTATGGGACTGACGGTCGTCCGGGACATGCCGGGCTCGTGGGTCGCGTCCGATTACCTGGCGCTGCTCGATGCGCTCGAGGTGACCGGCGTCGACGGGCTGTCGGAAACCGACCTCCGGGACATGGCGCTGATGGCGCTGCAGGATCTCGACCCGGAGGCGGCGGCGGATGCCGTCCTCGGGCTGAAACTGAAGGATTCGATCAGCCGGTGCGCGCGCGGGAATATCGTGCAGGATCTCATCGACGACCAGCGCCCTTGGGAGGAAGCCGCCGATATCTCGCTGCACAGCCGCATTTTCGCAGCGGCCGTTCTTTTGCAGGCCGCCTTTCCCACCCGTTTTTCCCGCCCCGACATGATGCGCCTCGCTCTGCGGCTGACCGCGAAAGCTCCGCATGCGTCCGACGTCTTCGAGGCGGCCCCTGCGCCGTCCTTCGTCGCCCGGCTTCTGGCGGACGGCATGCCGGAAACCAGCGTCCTCGAACGGCTGTTCGAGGACCGGATCGAATCGAATTCCTTCGCCGATGCGGGCGGGATCGTCTGGCAGGCGGGGTTCTCGGACATCGCGGACGACCCGCCGGCCGCGACCCTGACGGTCTATTCGGCAACGTTGTGGCTCAAGGCGATGGAAGACGCAGAACGTTTCTCGTCGGATGCCCGCGCCGACGCCTGAAGCGGAAAGGTCAACTCTCCGAAACGGGAGCGTCGTTCACCGCATGAACACGGTGGTCCGGCGACCCTGTCGCCACCCGCGCCGCGGCTTTCGCATGGTCGGAAACCGCGTAGCAATAGACGCACCCGTGCGCGCAGCTGTCGTACGCCCCGATGTCCCGACTCTCGGCGCACCGGCAGCCCGGCCGGTTTCCCTTGATCCGGGCCGCGACCGGTCGCCCCGCAACGTCCGTCAGCCGCGCCGCATCGACACAGGCGGCCGGCTCGAAACCGGCATTTTCGAGATCCGGCTGGCTGCAAACCGTCATTTTGATACCGAATTTGGCCAAAATCGGCTTCAAATCGCCCAATAAGGCAATTTTTTCGCCGATATCGGGGTCTCGCCAGTCGAATTCGTGGATTTCAGCCGCCCGGTCGAGGCGGCGGCGGGTCTTTCGGTAAATCTGGGCGGTCGAAACCACGCATTCGTCGACCGAACCCGCCAGCGCGCGCGCCAGCCGGGCGACCGTCTCGCGATGGCCCGCCGGCCGCGTCAGCGACGTGAAGAGGATCGGATCGTAACGCCACACGACGGCGCGCGGCCCGAACCGGCGGGCGAGATCGCGGATCTGCGCCGCCGCAGCGTCCGGACGCGGCGTGTGTGCATCAAGCGGACGCGGATACCCCGTGAGGCTTACCTGAACGACGAAGGGCAGGCCCTTCGCGGCAACCTCATCGAATGCCGCGGAGAACGGGGCCGCGTTCCGAGTCCAGAACACGAAACCGTCGCAATCGGGAGCGGCGAGCGACACGCGATACGGCTTGCCCCCGTAGGGATTGCGCACCTCGCACGCCCCCTCGGCCAGGCGCGCCTGGAACCAGTCGGCGTAAAAGGCCGGAATGTCGGTACGATAGCTGGCGGAAACGATCATCCCGACAGATCATAGCGCGAAATCGGACCGCAATGCGTCGGCGCCGTCCGAAAAGGCGAAAAACCGTCTGTTTCCCGCGCCTTGGGCTATTGTATCGGCGGCCGGCCGTGCCTATATATCGGCCATCAAGTCTCAAACCTTAGTATTCAAACCTTGGGGGATAGCCGGCGGCGCCGTCTCGGGTCCCGGAAATCTGCCGAAAGCGAGGTAAAATGGGTAAAGCAATCGGTATCGACCTCGGCACGACGAACTCGTGCGTCGCGGTCATGGACGGCTCGGACGCCCGGGTCATCGAAAACTCCGAGGGCGCGCGGACGACGCCTTCGATGGTCGCCTTCGCGGATGGCGACGAACGTCTCGTCGGCCAGGCCGCCAAGCGCCAGGCCGTCACAAACCCCGAAAACACGCTGTTCGCAATCAAGCGGCTGATCGGCCGGCCGTTCGACGACCCGACGACAAAGAAGGACGAAGACCTCGTTCCCTACAAGATCGTCAAGGCCGACAACGGCGACGCGTGGGTCGAGGTCGACGGCGAGAAATATTCGCCCAGCCAGATTTCCGCCTTCATCCTGCAGAAGATGAAGGAAACCGCCGAGGCGCATCTCGGCGAAGAAGTAACCGAGGCGGTGGTTACCGTCCCGGCCTACTTCAACGACGCCCAGCGCCAGGCAACCAAGGACGCCGGCAGGATCGCCGGCCTCGACGTCCTGCGCATCATCAACGAACCGACGGCCGCGGCGCTCGCCTACGGTCTCGAGAAAAAGGAAGCGGGCACGATCGCGGTCTACGACCTCGGCGGCGGCACGTTCGACGTCTCGATCCTCGAGATCGGCGACGGCGTGTTCGAAGTGAAGTCGACCAACGGCGACACGTTCCTCGGCGGCGAGGACTTCGACGCCCGCATCATCGAATACCTGGCCGACGAGTTCAAAAAGGAGAACTCGATCGACCTGCGCAAGGACAAGCTCGCGCTGCAGCGCCTCAAGGAGGCCGCCGAAAAGGCGAAGATCGAGCTGTCGTCCTCGTCCCAGACCGAGGTCAACCTGCCGTTCATCACGGCCGACCAGAACGGCCCGAAGCACCTCAACATCAAGTTGACGCGCGCCAAGCTGGAGGCGCTGGTTGACGATCTCGTCGACCGGACCATCGGGCCGTGCAAGTCGGCCCTCAAGGACGCGGGCCTGTCGGCCGGCGAAATCGACGAGGTCATCCTGGTCGGCGGCATGACCCGCATGCCCAAGGTGATCGAGACGGTAAAGAGCTTCTTCGGGCGCGAACCGCACCGCGGCGTCAACCCGGACGAGGTCGTCGCCATCGGCGCAGCGATCCAGGCCGGCGTGCTCAAGGGCGACGTCAAGGACGTGCTGCTGCTCGACGTCACGCCGCTGTCGCTCGGCATCGAAACGCTCGGCGGCGTATTCACCCGCCTGATCGACCGTAACACGACGATCCCGACGAAGAAGAGCCAGGTGTTCTCGACCGCCGAGGACAGCCAGAACGCGGTTACCATCCGCGTCTTCCAGGGCGAGCGCGAAATGGCGGCGGACAACAAGCTGCTGGGCCAGTTCGATCTGGTCGGCATCCCGCCGGCCCCGCGGGGCGTGCCTCAGATCGAGGTGACGTTCGACATCGACGCCAACGGCATCGTCAACGTCGGCGCCAAGGACAAGGCGACCAACAAGGAACAGACCATCCGCATCCAGGCCTCGGGCGGCTTGTCCGACGAGGACATCGACAAGATGGTCAAGGATGCCGAGGCGAACTCCGAAGCGGACAAGAAACGCCGCGAGGGGGTCGAAGCCCGCAACCAGGCGGACGGGCTGATCTACACGAC
>JAYQUR010000157.1:0-7762 GCA_038148075.1 Alphaproteobacteria bacterium
CGATGAACGAGAGCAGCGCCCGCGAGAGCGCGTCGTGTACCCCCGCATAGATGAACAGGAGGATTAGCAGGACCGAGGCAATGCCGACTTCAACGCCGCTCATGCGATGATTTCCCAGTTATTTTTGTGACGCGACGAAAAAATCAGCCGCCCTTGCACATTTTGCGGATATGCCCGCCGACCATGACGAGGAACTGGATCATGGTCACTGCGACCGCGACGACGATGATGAGCTGCACCGGCCATACCGGCGCGGTGAACATGCCCTCGACGCCGATATACCAGTTCTCTTCCCAGACCTGGATCAGGAAGGGCACGCTGCCCCATAGGATGAGGAGCATGAATATCCCGCCGAGAAGGTAAGTCGCCACGCCCATGCCGTGCGCGACGCGCGGACGACGGCGCATGACCTGATTGTAGAGACCGTCGGACCTTGTCAGCACGCCCTGCCGGAGAGAGTCCGCAAGCTGCATGAACACGATGCCCACGATCGAGATTTCGATCATCTCGATCACGCCGATGATCGGCTGGTTGAATGCGGACCGGCCGATCGCCTCGGCATTGATCAGGAGCATCAGGACCACGATCCAGCACGATCCCAACGCATTCATGCCGCCGACGACCGCACCGAGTGCGCGGAGCGGGGCGCTTTTCGGCGTCCCCGCTCCGTCCGTCGTACCGTCAGTATCCGACAAGGGAGACTATTCCTTGTCCCACTGGCGAAGAATCGGCTGGTTGGCCGCCCTCATTGCGTCCATGTAGGCGGACAGCATCTGGGTGGCGGGCATGCCCTTCTTGTCGAGGTCCGCCGCCCATTCCTTGGCGATGTTCGGCATCGACACCGCCCACTTCTTCCGCGCGTCATCCGACATCTGGACGATCTTGCCGCCCTTCTTCTTGAACTCGGCATAGGCGTCGTCTGCATCCGAGAGCGCCGCCTTGGCGGTGTAGTCTCGATAGTCCGCGGTGACCGCATGGATCACTTTCTGGACTTCCTTCGGCAGGCGCTTGTAGGAGTTCGCGTTCATCGTCAACGCCTTGGAGTTGGCCGTGCCGATATCGGCCTTGAGCATGTGGGTCGCGCCGCTGTCCACCAGCTTGAACGCCACCGCCGCGTCGGTCCACAGCATGGAGCCATCGATCGCGCCGGTCTTGAACTGGTTGTAGTAGTGGACCATCGATCCGATCACCGGCGTGGCGCCGGTTCCGGTCAGGTAGCGCATGTTGATGCCGGCGCCGGCGATCTTCTTGCCGTTGAAGTCCTCGACCTTGGCGACCTCGTCCTTGAAGAACATCTGGTAGGAGTCGATGACGGAGAAGCTGGTCAGCAGAACCTGGTTGTGTTTCGCCCAGGCTTCCTTGATCGCCGGGAACTTCTCGGCGAGCGCGTCGACGGTCTGCGACAGCAGCACCGGGTCGCTGGTGACGAACGGCGTGACGTATGCGACGGCCTGCAGCGGCACCTTGTCCTGATGGAACACGCTGGTCACGACGCCGATGTCGCCGAGCCCCTTCTGCATGCCGGTCATGACGTGGCGGACCTTCACGATCTGGCCGGCAAAGGCCTGGTTCCAGTTGATCTTGTACTTGTCGCCGGCGGCCTTGAGGCGTTTGTCCGTCTCAGGGATGAAGTATTCGATGAAGGTCTTCACCTGAAGCGCGCGCGGCGGGTAGCCGTCGACCGCCGTCAGGGAGATCGTCTTGGGCGCCGACAGCGCCGGCGCGGCATGGGCTGCGAGCGCCAGCGCAAGAGAACCGGCCCCGATACCGAATTTACGAACTGTGTGCATGGTTTCCTCCCTATGCGTTTATCGCTTTGGACTCACGAAGTCGTGAGCGCAATTCTATGTGGTCCTGCGTACGGAGGAAACGCATTTGTGAGCGTTGTCCGACGGGACGGCCCCGCCGGCGCATTTGCCGCACGACGCGCCGCTTCCGGGCGGGCTCCGACGGATGCTATGCTTCGGCAGAAGTCCCTGGATCGCCGATTAGGAGACCCGAAATGGCTACCTCGACGAAAGACGCCGGCACCGGTTCGAACCGCGACGCGCGGCTCGCCTCGCTCTACGACAAGCTGGAATCCCGCGATATGGCGCCTTACTGGGCGGTCCAGAACCAGCGGGACGATCACGACGAGGACGGCCAGGTTCTGAAGGCGCGCAAGGCCGTCCCCTTTATCTGGAAGTATGCCGAGATCGAGCCGCTGCTCTACGAAGCGGCGGAACTGATCACGATGGAGGATTCGGAGCGGCGCTCGATCGTTCTCGTCAATCCGGGCCTCGCGCCGGTGCGCGCGACCGTCTCCACCCTGTACACCGCCTACCGGCTGAACGATCCGCGCGAGATCATGCCGCCGCACCGGCACTCGATCAACGCGGTCCGGATCGGTCTGACGGGTACCCAGAACTTCACCGGCGTCGAGGGCGAACCGATCGTCTTCGGCCCTGGCGACGTCGTGCTGACACCGGCCGACGCGTGGCACAATCACGGCAATCACGGCGACGATTTCGCGGTCAACGTCAGCATTCTCGACCTGCCGCTGACCGAGGTGCTGAACGCGGCGAGCTTCGAACACGACTACAAGGAAGAAGAGGACGGGAAACTCGTCTCGCGCCGCGAGCAGTCGGCCCGCTATTCGGACGATCATTCGCACCGCACCTACGGTTTCGGCGGCCTGCGGCCGCGCTTCATCGACCACAACCGCGGCACCGGCCGGCATTCGCCGATGTACGTCTATCGCTGGGAACGCACGCGCGAGCTTCTGGAAAGCTTCCGCGATCACGACGGCAGCCCGTGGGACGCTATCCAGGTGGAATATACCGACCCGCTTTCGGGCCGCACCGCCTATCCGACGATGACCTTCTTCGGCGAACTTCTGCGCCCCGGCGAGAGGACGCTGCCGCAGCAGCAGAACGCCAGCCAGGTGGTGTTCCCGTTCCACGGCAACGGCTACAGCATCGTGGACGGCGAACGCTTCGACTGGTCGCCGTTCGACGCCCTCGCCGTGCCGGGCGGCGCCTGGTACGAACACGTGAACGGATCGGACGGCGACGACGCCATCCTGTTCGTCGCCAGCGACGAGCCCACCCTCAAGACTCTCGGCTTCTATCGGCGCCAGGGAAAGACTGCCGACGGCGAGATCGTCGCCCTCGACTGACGGCGGCGGCGCGGTCTTCGGTCAGGTCCGCGGCAACGAAACTGCTGGAAATAACGTCCGTACGGGCGTCAGGAACGTCCGGTGCCGGGCAGCGGCTCCGGAATGTCGATATCCTCTTCGTCTTCGCCGACGTCGATATCTTCCGGTATCCCGTCGTCTGTCGTCGACGGGGCATCGCCCTCCGACGTATTGGCCGGCGCAGGAACATCGGCGGTTTCCGGCTCGGCGGCCGATGCCTGCGCCGGCGCATTTCCGCCGGGCGAGAGCGCGTCCGACGGCGATGCGCCGTCCGCCGCCGGGGCGGGCTCGAGGATCGCAACCTTGGGCTCCGCCTTGGGCCATGTCGTCGTACGGACGACATGCAAGTCGTAATCGGCCTGGAGGCGCAGCCAGAGTTCCGCGGTCGTCCCGAAGTAGCGGGCGAAGCGCAGTGCCGTGTCCGGGGTGACGCCCCGCTTGCCGGCAACGATGTCGCTGATCCGGCCGACGGGAACGTCGATATCGCGGGCAAGCTTGTTGCGGCTGACGCCAAGCGGCGTCATCACCTGATCGAACAGGATCTTGCCGGGGTGCTTCGGTGCATCGTCGGTCATAGCTGACTTCCGTATCACGTCTCACGGTATGGCCGGTTCGCCTTCTTATAGAGAAAATGCCCCGGAATTCAACGAATTTGATTCGGCTGGTCGCGCAGATCGTAAAGATGCCAACACTATTCCGGAGGACGTCGGGCTCGTATCTGGCGATCCGGAATACTCCCGCCGGCAGGCCCGGGCAGTCGGGGGGCAGTCGGAACGTCCGGTGAGTCGACCCGTTTTACCCATGTTTAACGATAGTCTGCGACGCTTGCGGAACTGAGTCGGAAAAAGTTCGACGACGGCGTTCGCCGCTGCCGGATCTATCCGGTACCGATCGATCGAGGGATCTGCAATGCGTTGGCTGATTACGGGTGGATGCGGCTTCGTCGGCCGCGCGCTTGTCGCGCAACTCGTCGAGGAGGGCGGGCACACTGTTCGCGTCCTCGACAACATGAGCGCCGGATCGAGGCAGGCTCTCGCAGCGGTGACGGGCTACCGGGAAACGCCGCCCCACGACGCACGGCCCATGTCGGACATGTTCGAGAGCGGCAGCGTCGAGATGATCGACGGCGACATCCGGGATATGGCGCTAACGCTTCGCGCCGCGGAAGGCGCCGAGACGATCGTCTATCTCGCCGCCCCGCCCGGCATGACGGCCTCGATGATCGAACCCCGCTTCGACAGCGAAACAACGGTCGCGGGCACCCTGAACCTTCTCGAGGCGGCGCGTCACTGCGACGCCCGGCGTTTCGTCTTCGCATCGTCCAATGCCGCCCACGGCGAGTACGACGCCGGCGCCAATGCGGTTTCGATACCGCGCCCCGCCTCGCCCTTTGGCGCCGCGAAACTCGCGGCGGAGGCCTATTGCTCGGCCTATGCGGCCGGCTTCGGCGTCCCGGCCGTTTCGCTTCGCATGGGATGCGTCTACGGGCCGGGCAGCGAGGCAGGCGTCGTCGGCCGTTTCATTGCCGGTGCGCTCAAGGGAGGCACCATCGAGATATGCGGCGACGGCCGCCAGCTTCGAGATTTCCTGTTCGTGGAGGACGTCGCGTCGGCGTTTCGCATCGCGGGCAATCCGTCGGCGTCCGACGGGGTAGCTGCCGGCGCCACCTATCAGGTCTCCGGCGGCGAGGAAACGAGCGTTGCGGAACTGCTCGACCTGCTCCGCCGACTTGCCAAGCACGCCGGAGCGCCTGCCGCGCAGATCGTCCACCGGCCGGCCTCGGCCGGCGCCGTGATGTCCGGTTATCCCGGGTCCGCCGGGCAGCCGCCGTTGCCTGGCTGGTCGCCGGATACCGATCTCGCGACGGGACTCGGACGGACGCTGCGCGCCGCCGTCGAGAACCAGGCCAGACGCTCCGCCGCCGCCTGATTTCGACCGTCGACTGAGTTAACGGCGGATTAAACCCTTTTTGCGATAGTTTCCGGATGTTAGCGGTGCCGGTCGTCCTCGAACGGCCGGTAACGCCGCCAAACGGGGGAACCAGCCGTGCACGCTAGTCCGATGGCGACCGGACCGACCGACGCACTGCCGCGCGATGCCGCGCGCGGGCGCGACCGTGCGTCACGGCCCCGTGGACACCGCCGACGGACCGCGGAGCGAATGCGATGACCGGCCGGCGATATCTCATCTTCGACGCCTATTACGACGCGGACGGCGACAATCTCCGGCACATTCGCAGCCTGTTCGCCAATGCAAGGTGCGACGGCTGGCGGCCGGAGCTGATGTGCCCCGGCGAGGGCAGGCTGACACAGGCGGTCGAGCAGGAAGACGGCGACGTTACCGTCGTCCCGCAGCACGGCCGGCTCGACCGATACGGCGGCACCGTGCTTTCGTCCGGCCCGATCGACCGGGTCGCCGTGGTCGCGACCCTGATTTCATACAATTTCCGCATCCTGCGCGCCCTCAAGGCGAACCGTCCGGACGCGATCCTCTGCCTCAACGTTCGGAGCATGCTCATGATCGGGCTTGCGGCGCGGCTGCTGCGAATTCCGGCGATGCTCTACATAAAGTCGCCCCGGCGAAATCCGATGCTCGACAGGATCGCCGGCGCGCTCGCGCGTCGCGTTCTGTTCGCCGCCGATGCGATGATGAACGGGATGCGGCGTTCGAAATTCGGCCGGCTTCCGATCGGATACGACCTCGCCGATGCCGAAGCGGCCGTTGCGGCGCGTCCCGGCGGCAGGGACCCGGAAGACGACCGCGAGCACCTGACGTTCGTCTGCTGCGGCTGGCTGCTGCCGGTCAACGGCATTCACGTCCTGGTCGACGCGTTCGAAAGAACGATCCACCATGTCTCCGACATCCGCCTGTCGATCGTCGGCGATTCCGACGACGCGGACTACGTCCAGGAACTGCGGAACGTTGTCGAATGGCAGCGTCTCGGCGCGAGCATCGCGTTCCACGGCTGGCAGGACAATCCCGTCGCACGGATCGAGGAAGCCGATATATTCGTCCAGCCGGCCTTCGAAGGCGGCCACGCCTATCCGGTGATCGCCGCGATGGCGCTCGGCAAGCCCGTCATTTCGACCGTCGCCGGGGGCGCACCCGAACTTCTCGGACAGGGCGAGTACGGCATGCTGGTTCCGGCCAACGACTCGGTCCTGCTGTCGGAGGCCATGTATCGCATGGCGGCGGATCGTGCGATCCGGGCCGACTTCAGCGCTGCCGCGGCAACGGCCGTGCGCGAGAACCATTCGATCGAAGGGCACATGAACGCGCTCGAGAAGGCGCTCGATTCCATCGCCGGAACCGCGCCAGCCTCGTCCCCGGTCGGAGAGCTCGGCGCGACGGCGCACTAGGAAACGGCAGTGCGGATGTCACGGGGCCAACAATCGGCAGGACGATCAACGGGAAAGGCGCCGGCCTCCGAAGGGAACCCCGCCGCGCTTCGCTACAGGCGTCCGGAGGCCCTGCCCAGGATCGACGGCGAGATCGTCGACATCTCGCACGCGATACGCCGTATCGAGCGCCCGTCGGACGACCGTTCAATATCCGACACGCCCGCGCCGGGAACGCGCCCGGCCCCGCCCCCCTACGACCCGGCTGCACCGCTGGACCTTTCGGTCTGGTCGGCGCGCGAGACCCGGCGCCTCCTGGCGACGCTGATCCGTCAGCGGATCTCGAACGATCCCGCGGCGCGCGACCCGCTTTCGGTCGCGGGACAGGCATCCGATACCGTTTGCACGGCAATCGCCCAGTGGCTCGGCGAAGACGACAAGGTCGTCACGTCGGAGACGGCGCAATCCTGGGACACCGTTTTTTTCGATAACGGCGCGCCGCGCGGCTCCGTGCCGCCCGTCATCGAGGCGGGCCCATCGGCGGCCATCGAAGCGGCGATGGCAGCGCGCACTATTGCGTCGCCCGACGTCGTCGTTGCGATTGCAGGCGGCGCCGACAAGTTGCCGTTCGGGTTGTCCGACGCGGCCGCCCTTGCGGCACAGCACCGGCTTCCGGTCCTGTTCGTCGCCACGCGCGGTATCGACGTCACGGCGGACGCCCTGCCCGGCCTTTCCGAGAGCGCCGTCGGCCGGTTGATGACGGAAAACGGACTCGAAACGGCGCACGTCGACGGCAACGACGTGATCGCCGCGTCCGAGGCGGCAGGAGAACTTATCCATGCGGTTCGCTGCGGACGGGGCGCCGCCTTTCTTCAGGCTGCCTGCCCGGCCGCGCACGCCGCCCCCGACCCGATCGACCGGCTTCGCGACGCGATGTTGGCCCCCGGCGACATCGACGGTGCGTTCGCCGATAAGCTCGCCGAAGATCTTCACAGGCAGGCCCGGCGAGAACGCTCAGGCGGCGCTTCGCTGTAAAAGCCCCGCCCTGCGGGCGCGATGCATCACGACGGCGGCATAGCCGATCTCCCAGACGAGGAAAGGCAGAAATACGGCGATCCGCGCATCGGATTCCGTCTGAAGCAGGTATAGCGCGCCTATCCCCTGCGCAGCCGCCACGCCGTAGTGAAGAAGCGTCACCGTGCGATGCGACGCGCCGGAACGATTCATCAGCTGATACAGATGGCTGCGG
>JAYQUR010000158.1:0-7736 GCA_038148075.1 Alphaproteobacteria bacterium
CTGTGTACAAGAGCCCGGGCAGGGCTGGAGGAGGGCGGCCGGCCCGTGACCGGCGACGGCTGGAGAATCGCCAAATCGATCTTCGTCGCCTACGACGACCGCACTGCTCAGGAATACGGCCGGTCGCCTGACGGGCCGTACGGATTCTATTTTCGCAATATAATGACCAAGCTGATTGGCAACGGTAAGCCGCTGATTTTTCGGGCATATCCGGATCAGCCCGATGACGAGATCACGCTCGAACAGTCTCTCGACATGCAGGTGATCGCGGGCACGGTGAACGACGTCGTCGACCAGATGCTCGCCTTCCGCGAACAGGTCGGCCCGTTCGGCACGCTGCTCTATACGGGCCACGACTGGCTCGATCCGGCCCTCGGGCGCCGGTCCATGGAACTGATGGCGGAACACGTCATGCCCCGCGTCAACGAGGCTTTGGGTGAGCGCGCTGCCGCCGAGTAACCCCATCGTCCGGTTCGCGCCGCCGCCGCTCCTCGCCGGGCCGATGGCGATGCTGTGCTGGGCGTTCTCCATGATCGTCGTGAAGGACGTCGCCGGCGTCGTGCCGCCGGCGGCGCTGTCGTTCTTCCGCTGCCTGATCGCGGTGGTGCTGCTGTATTTTCTGTGCGGTCGTAACCTGCGAGCGCAACTGCCGTTGTTGCGACGGCACTGGAAGATCATCGGGCTGCTCGGCGCCTGCCTGTTCGTCGGCGGCAACGGGATGCTGTTCGTCGGGCTTCAGTTCACGACGGCGATCAACGCCGCCCTGATCAATTCTGCGGAACCCGTGACGATCGTCGCCGTCGCCTGGCTGATGTTTCGCGACCGGCTGACCGCTATCCAGTGGTTCGGCGTGCTGCTGTCGCTTGCCGGCGTCATCTACCTGATAGGCCGCGGCAGCCTCGACGTGCTGATGTCGTTCAGCCTCAATATCGGCGACGTCTTCGTCCTGATATCGATCACGACCTGGGCGTTCTACGCGGTGCTGCTGCGAAAGGTGCCGCGCGAGCTGGACCGGCTGAATCTCGTTTTCGGAATCCTCGTTGCCGGTGCGGTGCTGGTATGCCCGTTCTGGATACTCGAATACATCTTCTACAAGCCGACGCCGTTCGGGTGGGATCTCGCCTGGGCGACCGGGTTCAACGCGGTCTTCGCGTCGATCTTCGCCATGTTCTGGTGGAACCATGCGGTCGAAGGGCTGGGACCGGGCCGTGCCGGGCTGTTCGTCCACCTGATCCCGGTCTACACGGTGTTTCTTGCCATGTGGTTCCTCGGCGAGGAGTTGTTCTGGTTCCATGCCGTCGGCATCGGGTTGATCGCTGCCGGCATCTATTTCACGACCCTGCTTAAGACCGGGAAAAAGAAGGAGGCTGTCCATTGACCCGCAAACGCGTTCGCGCCGACGGCGTCGGCGAACCGCCGGAAGGCACCTGGTCCAACTGTCTCGTGGTCGACCGGCATGTCTACATCGCCGGAATGACCTCGCGCAGCAGCGAGTTCGACCGCATCGACGGCGATACCGCCTACGACCAGGCGAAGATCATCTTTTCCAAGATCAAGGCGCTGATCGAGGCGGCCGGCGGCAGTATGGCCGATATCGTGAAGGTCAACGTGTTCCTGACCGACATCGACGACCGCCAGCAGGTCTGGGAAGCGCGGCGCGAGTTCTTCGAGGGCGATTTTCCCGTCTCGACATTGTTGGAGGTCTCGAAACTCGTGCACCCCGACATGACGGTGGAGATCGAGGCCGTCGGGATCCTCGGCTCGGGCGGCTGAGCGGCTGCCCTTACGCCGACGCCCGGATATGCTCTAAACTTCTCTCGACGACAAGGCACGGAAACGGAGAACCGGACCAATGCTGACCATGCGGTCGGCGCTCGAACGCGCGCAGCGCCTGTACGGGCCGAACCGGGCCATCAGCGATCCCGAACGCAGTTTTACGTGGGCCGAGCATATGGACCGCGCGATGCGTCTCGCCGGGGTGCTTCAGGCAAAGGGCGTGGGCAAGGGCGACCGGTTCGGCATCGTCTGCCGCAATACCTGGCGGCATTGCGAGCTCATCCATGCTGGATACTGGAACGGATCCGTGCCGGTACCCGTCAACTTCCGGCTCGCCCCGCCCGAAATACGCTACATCCTCGATGATGCGGAGGTGAAGACGTTGTTCGTCGAGGACGCGTTCCTTTCTCTGTTCGATGCGCCAGAGTTCGAACCCTGGCGCGGAAGCGCCGTGATCATTCCCGGAACCGGCGCGGAGACGGCTCTCGAGACGTCAGATGCGCTGATCGAGGCGGCCTCGCCGGCTGACGGATACGACAGCGGCGAGGAAGAAGACGCGATCCTGCTCTATACGGGCGGCACGACCGGCCGGTCGAAGGGCGTCCGGCTAAGCCACCGAAACGTCTTTTCCAACGGCATGCAGTGTTCGGTGCCGATGAAGGCTGCTGCCGACGACATATATCTGCACGCCGCGCCGATGTTTCATTCCGCGGACCTTCTGGGCACGGCCTATACGCATGTCGGCGGCGCGCATGCCTACCTTCCCGCCTTCACGCCCGACAACCTGATGCAGACGATCCAGGATACCGGCGCGACGGCGATGATGCTGGCGCCGACCATGATCATCCTGACGCTGCAGTCGCCCGATATCGCCAAATACGACCTGTCGTCCTTTCGCCGCGTGCTGTACGGCTCGGCGCCGATGGCCGTTGAATGGATACGCCGCCTTATGGAGGCGTTTCCGCAAGTCGACGTGATGCAGGGCTACGGGCTGACCGAAACCTCGCCGATCCTGACCACGGTGGACGGCAACGAGCATGCGGCGGCCATCGCGTCCGGCGACTACGACATACTAAAGGCGGCCGGCCGGCCGCTCGTCGGCATCGATATGCGGATCGTGGACGATGACGGCAACGAGCTGCCGCTCGGCGAGACCGGGGAGGTCGTCGTGCGCGGGCCCAACGTCACGACGGGCTATCTCAACCGGCCCGACGAAAACGAACGCGCCTTCCGCGGCGGCTGGTTCCACACCGGAGACGTCGGCCGGATGGACGAGAACGGCTTCATGTACCTGATGGACCGCAAGAAGGACATGATCATCACCGGCGGCGAGAACGTCTATTCGCAGGAGGTCGAGGCCGCGCTCTACAGCCACGAAAACGTCCACGAGTGCGCGGTCGTCGGTGTGCCGGACGCGAAATACGGCGAGGCGCTGTTCGCCGTCATCGTGCCGCGCCCCGACACGACGGTGGCAGAGGACGAGATCATCGAGCATTGCCGCAGATTGATCGGCGGCTACAAGATTCCGCGCCGCATGGCGTTCGTCGACGAACTGCCCAAGAGCGCGATGGGAAAGATCCTCAAGACCGAACTCAGGAAACTCTACGGAGAGGAAAACGCATGAAGGACAGTTTGGCCGTCGGCCTCGAAAGCACCCGCAATGTCGAGATCGACGCGGAACGGACGATCTCCTTCATGGGCGACGAACTGCGCGTCTACGGCACGCCCTACATGGTGCGCGACGTCGAGGAGACGGCGCGCCTGCTGATCCAGGAGCATCTCGACCCCGGCGAGCAGACCGTCGGCGCGCACGTTTCCATCGACCATCTCGGCGCGACGCTGCTGGGCCAGACGGTGGCGGTGCATGTGAAGATCACCGGAATCGAGGGACGCCGCATCATGCTGGAATCCGACGTCCACGACGGCATCGACGAAGTCGGCAAGGCGAAGCATGTCCGCTTCGTTATCGACGAGGACCGCCAGCGCGAACGGCTGGAGAAGAAGCGGGCGCAGTTGTAACGCCGCCTACCCGTAAAACAGCCGCGGCAGGAACAACGAGACGGTGGGAAGGCCGACCAGCAGCGCGAGGCGGAGAATGTCGGCGCACCAGAACGGCGTGACGCCGCGGAAGACGGTCGAGGTCAGCACGTCCTTCACCACCCCCGACAGCACGAAGACGTTGAGGCCCACCGGCGGCGTGATCAGGCTGATCTCGGTGACGACGACGGCGATGATGCCGAACCAGACGAGGATTTCCTCGGGCCCGAGGCCGGCGAAGCCGAGCTCCTTCACGACGGGGAAGAAGATCGGGATCGTCAGCAGCAGCATCGAGAGGCTCTCGAACACGCAGCCCAGCACGAGATAGATCGCGAGGATGATCACGATCACCATCACGGGCGACAGATCGTGGCCGGTCACCAGCGACAGCAGGCCGTCGGGCAGGCCGGCCCGGTTGACGAAGTTCGAGAAGATCAACGCGCCGATCAGGACGGTGAACAGCACGGCCGTCGTGCGCGCGCTGTCGGCGAGGATCTCGTACAGGATGCGCCAGGTCAGCGCGCGCCGCGCGAGCGCGATCAGGAACGCGCCGCCCGCGCCGATGCCGGCGGCCTCGGTCGGCGTGAACGCACCGCCGTAGATCCCGCCCATCACGATCGCGAACAGCAGCAGCGTGCCCCAAACTCCCTTGAGCGCCTGCATCCGTTCCGCCCAGTTGCGCTTGGGCGACGCGGGTCCCGCACTCGGATCGCGCCAGACGACGTAGCGCACCGCGCCCATATACAGAAGGATTCCCAGCAGCCCGGGCAGGAAACCCGCCGCGAACAGCTCGCGGATCGAGGTTTCGGTCATCAGACCGTAAATGACGAGTATGACGCTCGGCGGGATCAGGATGCCGAGCGTGCCGCCGGCGGCGATCGAGGCGGTCGCGAGGGTGTCGGCATAGCCGTACTGCCTCATCGGCGGCAGGGCGACCTTGGACATGGTGGCGGCAGTCGCGAGCGAAGAGCCGCAGATCGCGCTGAAACCGCCACAGGCGACGACGGTCGCCATCGACAGGCCGCCGCGCTTGTGGCCGAGGAAGGCATGGCTTGCGTCGTAAAGCTCGCTGGAAAGTCCCGCACGCGCGACGAAATTGCCCATCAGGATGAACAACGGGACCACGGAAAGGCCGTAGCTCAGCGCGGTGTCCGAGACGAGGGTTCCAACCATCGCGAGGGACGGCTGCCAGCCCGACAGCCAGCCGAATCCCGCGAACCCGACGAAGCCCATCGCAAACGCGATGGGAACGCGCAGGAAAACGAGCACGAGCAAAACGACAAAACCGACGATTGCCGCTTCCATTTATTTCTCGGGCTGTCGTGTCATGGGGGAAGAGGCTGCAGCGGTCGCCGAGGACGCTCTCAAACTGGCGGCTATGCGAGACCGGGAGCGTTTTGCCGCCGTATTTTCGGCCGACTTGCGAGCCGGCACCGCGCGGGCTGTCGACATCTCGGAAGCCCGGACGCAAGGGCTGATCGACGACGCCATGGCCGTACGGCTGAAAGGCGATCTCGCGCGAATTCGCGCGGACCGCTCGGCTCGAATGGCGCGCATCGCGTCTGTCGGCGGGCGACTCGACGGCGGCGATACCCTCGACCCGGAAGATACAGAGGATGCGGCCGCTGCCGAAGCGTGGGTTGCCGCGTTGCTCGGCGTCTCCCAAGCGGTGGACGAGCCCGGCGCCGATCTTGCAGCAGCGGCGCTCGATGTCGCTCGCGACGGTGCGGAAGCGGTGAAGATGTTCCGATATGCCCGCAACCGCCTCGGGTTTCTGCCGCCGTCGGTCGACCGGACGCTCGACCTCTACTGGCGTTCGGGAGAACCCCGGCTGATGCGGATTGCGGCTGAGGCGGGCCCCCGAAACGATCCGTTACGCGGAGAATTTCTGAGCCTGCTTTCAGCCGGCATGGACCCGGAGGCGGTGCGCGACCTGGTTCGAAAGCGCGAAGAAAATTCACAGGAAGTCCAGGTCGCGACGGGACCGGCGTCCGCGTCGATGCACCCGGAGTAAAGGCAGGGTCGCGACGGGAAACTCAACAATAACTATCAAACTGGATCTGCAGAGCGTTGCCGTTGGCAGCGGTCGAACCGATCCGCCTTTCCATCCCCGATATCCAAATTCTTTCAGAAAGTAACATCCGTTGATCCGCAACCCGGATTATCGGCATGGCCATCGTCATGCCGGGTCGTCGGTAAGCGAGCGGTCGAGTGAGCGAAGGTTCGCCAGCGTCTTCAACTCGCCGAGTCCGCCACCGCCACCGCCCCCTCCCGCACCGCCGCCCATACTGGACGAAGACAACGAAGACGTTGCCGAGGCTCGCCGCCAGCGCCGTCTCGCCGAAGCGCGCCGTCGCGGCCGGGCGGCGACGATCCTGACCGGCGGCGGCGGAGATCCGCGCAGCGCGGAGGCGACCCGCCCCCGACTTCGCCGCCTGCTCGGCGGTAGCTGAGTTATCGAACCTTCGCCTGCCGGGATTTCCGCCGGCAGCATCATTGGATATAAAAGCCGTATGACCTGGCCGCGACCGGAGCCGGGATGCGTTTCGGGAGGGACTTCCATGTTCGATTTCTTTTTTCCGTCCGAGCCGTTCGGCTCGCAGACGCTGCGCCTCGTCGCCGAGGCCGGCGAGGGCGGCGGCGATGCGTTCGAGATCGCCCGCGTCTGCCGCGATATCGAGCTCGGCAACAAGGAAAGCTGGGAACAGGCCTGGATCGACAAGGCGGAGGATACGGAAGCCCGCGCGAAGAAGGCACTCGCCGCCGGGCACGATCGCACCGCGATGCGCTATTTCTTCGCCGCCAACCAGTACTGGCGCATGGCCGACGTGTTCCTGACGATCGAGCGCAACGACGACAAGGCGGCCTATTTCGCCAAGTCGCAGGAGAATTTCCGCGCCGCCGCCGCGCTGCACGATCCGCCCATCGAAGTGATCTCGGTGGTCTGCGGCGACGAGGAATACGACGGCTATTTCTGCCATCCGCGCGATCCCAAGTCCGACAAGTGGCCCGCGATCTTCTTCATCGGCGGCGCCGACGCATTTGCCGAGGAGATATACTTCTCCGGCCGCGAACTGGTGGAGCGTGGCTACGCGATGCTGCTCGTCGACACCCCCGGCCGCGGCTCGTCGATGTATCTGCATAACATCCCGACGCGGGCCGACTACGAGGTGCCGGGCAAGGCCTGCTTCGACTGGCTGTTCGACCGGCCCGAGATCGACCCCGACCGCGTCGGGCTGATGGGCATCTCGATGGCCGGTTACTATGCGCCGCGCGTTGCCGCGTTCGAGGATCGCATCAAGGCGCTTGTCTCGTGGTGCGGCTGCTACTCGATCCTCGACGATCTCTACCTTTTCTACGATCACCTGCAGCCGACCGTGCAGCGGCTCTTGGGCGGCGTCAGCCACGAGGCGGCGCTCCAGCAGCTCGAGGCTTTCTCGATGAAGGGCCTGGCGCAGAACATCAAGGTGCCGACGCTGATGACCCACGGCGCCAACGACCGGCTGATGGACGTCGAGGGCGCGAAAAAGCTGTTCGCCGAGATCGGCGCCAAGGACAAGACGCTCCATATCTTCGACGATCCGAAGGAGGGCGGCACCGTGCATTGCAGTCACGACTGCTGGGTGCATCACGGCCCGATGGTCTTCGACTGGATCGAGGAGCACGTCTAGCGGATGACGGCGCCGCGCATCGTGCCGTTCGGGGTATGCTGACCGATGGATCCTTGCTACATGGGCGCGGCGGAACTCGCCTCGGCAATCGCCGGGGGCAGAATATCCGCGTCAGAAGCGCTCGACGCCTGTCTGGCGCGCGTCGACGCCCTTAATCCCGAGATCAACGCGATCGTCGAAACGGACGTCGAGGCCGCGCGCGCCAGTGCCCGCGCGGCCGACGAAGCGCTGGCATCCGGGATTGTGCCCGAT
>JAYQUR010000159.1:0-7725 GCA_038148075.1 Alphaproteobacteria bacterium
GCATGGCGATCATCAAGGATCCCGACACGGGCATCCGCAACATGTCGATCCACCGCCAGCAGATCATGGGCCGCAACCGGACCGGCTACCTGATCTGCCCGCGCCAGGCCTTGCGCATCTACCAGAAATACCAGGAACGGAACGAACCGATGCCCGTCGCCATGGTCGTCGGCGCGCACCCGTCCATCTATTTCTCGTCGTCCTTCACCGCGCCGTGGGGCACGGATGAGCTGACCATTGCGGGCGCGCTGATGGGCGAGCCGGTGCGCCTCGTCAAATGCGAGACCGTCGACATCGAGGTGCCCGCCGAAGCGGAAATGATTATCGAGGGTTTCATCCCGCCCGACGCGATGACGCCCGAAGGACCTTTCGGAGAAGGCTCCGGCGGCTATGCGATGGAAGGCTTCACCCAGTATCTCGACGTGACCGCGATCACGCGACGCGCCGACCCGATCTTCTATGCCATGCAGTGCGGCGCGCCAATGACCGACACGCAGGCGCTGGTCGCGACCGCGATCGACATGCTGCTGTGGGAGCATCTGAAGAACGTCGAGGGCGGGCTGGACCTTCTCGACCTCCGCTGCCTCGGTCTCGCCGGCATGATGGCGGTCGTCGTCAAGCTGCGGCCGCGCGTCGAGGGCCAGGCGAAGACGGCGCTGCTGGCGGCGCTCTCGGGACCGCAGATGCACCCCAAGCTCGCCATCGCCGTCGACGAGGATATCGACGCCTCGGACATGGGCCAGGTATTCTGGTCGCTGACGACCCGCGTCGACGCGGGTCGCGACGTGATCAAGGTGCCCAACGCGCGGACCTGGTCGCTCGACAACGTCTCCGACATCGTGCCGGGCCAGAGCCCGATGCACCGGATCGGCACCAAGACGCTGATCGACGCAACCAAGCCCGCCGTCACGCAGGACGCGGCCCGCGAACGCTTCGCGAAAGCGATGCCGATGCACTACGACAAGATCGATCTGGCCGATTTTCTGCCGGATTGAGCGACACGGGGATGAGGAAACAGACATGACGGACACGCCCAGACTACCGGCCTTCGACCCGATGGATCTGCCGCGCGAGGAGCGCAACCCCTATCCGCCGCCCTACGATACCGTCCTCGACGGCCGCTACCGGCGCGCGCTCGGCGACCCGCACGGGCTCACCCATTTCGGCGTCAACATGACCGAGATGGACCCGGGCTCGGTTTCGGCGCTGCGCCACTGGCACACGGCGGAGGACGAGTTCGTCTATATCGTGGAGGGCACGCCGACGCTGGTAACCGACGCCGGCGAACAGGAACTGCGCCCCGGCATGTGTGCCTGCTTCCCGGCAAATTCCGGCGACGGCCACCGGCTGGAAAACCGCTCGGATGCGCTCGTCCGCTATCTCGAGGTCGGCAACCGGTCGCTGGGCGAGGAAGTGCACTATCCCGATTCCGACATGGTGATGGTGAAGTCCTCCGACGGACAGCGGAGCTTCCGGCACGCCGACGGCACGCCCTATTGATCGGACGGCCGCTGGAACGCGTCGCCGGCGCCGCGACTTGGCTGATGGCCGGCGCGCTGGTCGTCGGCTACCTGCTGCCCGGCGTCGCGGCGTTCTTCCGGCCGTTCATCCTCTATTCGATCGTTGTCATCCTCGCGGTGGCGATGATCCGGCTCGATGTCGTCCGGCTGCGCGCCTATGCACGTCGTCCCGCGATGCTCGGAATCGTCGTTGCGGTCAATCTCGTCGCCAGCCCCGTCGTCGTGTGGCTCGCTATCCGGCCGCTCGGCCTGCCGGAAGGGCTCGAACAGGGTCTCGTCCTGATGGGGGCGGCGCCAATGGTCAGTTCCGCCATCGCCATCGCAACGATCCTGGGCCTCGATTCGGCGCTGACCGTCGCCGTGATGGTTACGAGCTATGCGTTCGTCCCGGTGACCCTGCCGGCGCTGGCGCTGTGGCTTCTGGGCCTCGATATCGGCGTCGGATTCCTGGAACTGTTCCTGCGCCTGTTCGCGACCGTCGCGATCCCGGCCCTGATTGCCGTCGTCGTGCGCCGCTGGCTGGCATCCGGCGAAGCGCTCGCGCGCAACGGCCGCGCGCTCGACGGCCTGGGCGTTCTGTTCATCGTCGCCTTCTGCCTCGGCATCGTCGACGGGCTGCCGGCGCTGGTCGAGAGCCGGCCGGATTACGTCGTTCTCGTCCTGATCGCGACCTTCGCCGCCAATATCGGCCTGCAGATATTCGGCGCGCTGCCGTTCCTCGGGCTCGGACGGCGCGAGGCGCTGACCATCGGGCTGGTGACCGGCAACACCAATCTCGGCCTCGTCATGGTGACGCTCGCCGACCGCGCCTCGCCGGAGCTCGTCGCCGTGTTCGTCCTCGGCCAGGTCCCGATGTATTTCCTGCCCGTGATCGCGCTGCCGCTTTACCGGCGCCTGATCGGCGGGCAGTCCCCGGAGAAACCGGCGTGAGCGCGCGATGATTTCGCGGACGCTGGAGTTCGTCGCCCGCCGCGCGACGTGGATGCTGGCGGCGGGCGTGTTCGGCGGCATCGCGTGGCAGCCGCTCGCCGACGCGCTGGCGCCGTGGCTCGAGGCGCTGATCGTGATGAACCTGTCGCTGTCGATGATGCGGATCGATCCCGCCGACCTGAAGGACTATCTGCGACGGCCCGCCCTGATCGTGGCTATCTTCGTCTTCTCGATGGGGATCGCGCCGCTTGCGATCTGGGGGCTGGCCGGCGCGACCGGTATCGAGGGGCCCCTCGGCGCGGGCATGGTATTCCACGGCCTGACCGTGCCGATCATGTCAGCCGCCGCGCTGTGCGTGCTGTTCGGCCTCGACGCGGCGCTGGCGCTGATCGTCACGGTGCTGTCCTACGCGCTGGTCCCGTTCACGCTGCCGCCGCTGGCGTTGTGGTTGCTGGGCATCGAGCTCGACGTCACGGTATGGGAGCTGATGTGGCGGCTGGGCCGGATCGTGGGCGCCAGCTTCCTGATCGCCGTCGTCGCGCGCCGTGTGCTGTCGCCCGAATTCCTCGCGCGCCAGGCCCCCCGGATGGACGGCATCATGGTGATCGGGATGGTCGGCGTCGCCGTCTCGCTGATGTCCGGCCTGCCCGATTTCGCCGCCGCCGAGCCGCGCTATACCGCCATCGTCACGGCGACGACGTTCGCGACCAACATCGCGCTGCAGATCGCGGGCGCCGCGGCCTTCTGGCGGCTGGGCCGCAAGGCGGCCCTGACGGTCGGGCTGGTGACGGGCAACACCAACGTCGCGCTCGTCATGGCAGCGCTCGGCGACGGCGCGCCATACGAACTGCTAGTCTATTTCGTCGTCGGTCAGTTCCCGATCTACACCCTGCCGCTGATCGCCGTGCCGATCTACCGGCGTGTGGTTGGCGCAACCCCTGGATAAAACGCGGGACCGGGGGCCGCCGTTCGTCGCTGGTTGGTAGACCGGTTTGCGCGGGCGGTCGCAGACGGACCGGGCAAGTCTCGAAAACAAGGGAATTCATCGCACTCAGCGCTGCAAATGCGAAATCGGCGCGGTAGAATCGTTCGACGCCCATTCGTCCGCCCGGGCACACGCAGGAATTCGGCTTTAGGCCCGGTCGAAACAGGGAGAAAACCGATGGAAAACCGTTCCTTTAACCCGGAAAAAATGCAGCCGCCGTTCGGCACCTACGCTCACGGCGTCGAAGTGCCGGAGGACGCCAGGCTGACTTTCGTCGCGGGCCAGGTCGGCGTCGATTTCGAGGGTAACGTGCCCGACGATTTCGAGGGACAGGCACGCAACGCGTGGAACAACTGCCTCGCCGTCCTTGAACACAACGGCCTCCAGGTGAACGATGTCGTTCACGTGAAGCATTTCATCACCGACGCGGCCAATTTGCCCGCCTACAACGCGGTCCGCGCCGAATTCCTCGGCGAGCACCGCCCGACCTCGACGCTGCTGATCGTCGCCGGGTTGGCCGATCCGAGGTTCCTCGTCGAGGTCGAGATGATCTCGGCGTCGACGCGGAAGGGTTGATCGGGGTTTACGTCCCCGCCAACGCCGCGTCGGCGACCTTCTCGGCCATCATGATCGTTGGAATGTTCGTGTTGGCGCGCGGCACGCACGGCATGATGGAGGCGTCGCAGACGCGGAGCCCCTCGACGCCGTAGACCCGGCCCGACGGATCGGTCACCGCGCCGGGATCGTCGGGCGCGCCCATGCGGCAGGTGCAGGACGCATGCCAGTGGCCGGTCACGGTCTTCTTCACCCACTCGGCAATGACGGAATCGTCGGCGAGCAGTTCCGCCATCGTCGGGCCGTTCTGGATGACGTTGCGGATGAAGCCGCGCCGGATCGGCCCGCCGAGATCCATCAGCGCCGACGCGATAGCCGTGCGAACGCGGTTGGCGCCGTTGAACTCGTTGTAGCGTCGGACGCGCTCCGAGTAGGCGACGGGAAAGACGTCGTGCACGGCGCGGCGGATCGCGGGATCGTCGTGCAGCCCGGCGACGGTGCGAGTCGCCGCGACGAGACGCGCGAGGTCGCGCTCGTCCGAACACATGTCGAAATCGACGTCGGGTTCCACGGAGGGATCGGGCGAGGCGAGCGTCACCTCACCCGTCGAATACGACTTGTTGACCCAAACCATCACCGCGCCGATGCGGTCGCCGAGCGCATGCCACGCCGTCTTGTTGGTCGGGATCAGGAACATGTCGCCGGGCCCGCAATCCTCGTAGCCGGACGAAAACCGGAGGCCGGCGATCATCTGGCGGCGCATGCCGTCCGGCAGCCGCGCGGGGCGCTTCATGTAGGACGCGATGGAAACGCCGGGATGCTCCATCAGGTGCCGGCCGACGCCCGGCCGGTCGGCGACGACGGAAATGCCGAGATGCGACAGCGCCGCGGCGGGGCCGATGCCGGAGCGCATCAGGATCGCCGGCGAATGCAGCGCGCCCGCACAGACGACGGCCTCGCGCGCGCGGATTGCGAAGTCCTCGCTGCCGCGGCGCACCGAAACGCTCCGAAGGACGCGGCCGCTGAAATCGAGCGTGCGCACCTCGGTCTCGTCGAGGATCGCGAAATTGTCCCGCGCCCTGACCTCGCGCGTCAGATACGCGACGTTCGCCGAGACCCGCCTGTCGTCGATGTTCGAGATCGTGACCGGGAAATAGCCGTCGGCGAAGTCGCCGTTCATGTCCTCGAGATAGTCGAAGCCCGCAGCCTTCGCCGCGTCCATCACGGCGTGGGTGTAACCGGGCCAGACTTCGGGAAACAGCCGGCGGATGCCGATCGGCCCGTCGGCGCCGTGAAGGGGGCCGTCGAAATCGCGGTCGGATTCGAGCTTTCGGAAATAGGGCAGCACATCCTGCCAGGCCCAGCCGCTGGCGCCGCGTTCCGCCCATTCGTCGTAGTCGAGCGGACTGCCGCGATTGGCCATCATGCCGTTGATCGACGAACCGCCGCCGATTACCCGGCCCTGCTGATAGAGCTTGTCCGGGCGCGCATCGGGCGCATTGCCGGGGCGCGGCGGCACGACGACACGGAGCTTGCCCCAGATATACCGGGGGTCGTTATAGGCGACGCCGGCGAAACCGTCCTCGAGCTGCGCGGGCAGCGCATCCGGCGAATAGTCCGTTCCGGCCTCGATCAGCAGGACCCTGTTTTCCGGACGTGCGCTCAGCCTCGATGCCATCACGCACCCGGCGGAGCCGCCGCCGATCACCACATAGTCCCATCGCCACCGGGCCGCTTCGGCCGCCGAAATCGTCACGTCGCGCTCCCTCCTCCGCCTGCCGCCGCCGTCCGGCGTTCGTGGTCGCCGTTTACGCGGGATTCATGATATCACCTGCATATCGCCGTGGCGTCCCGCACGTCATCGGCAGGACGCACCGACAGCGACGGGACGGAACGACGGATGAACAGATTGGCCCGCGCCGCACTTGCCGCAACGGCGGCTCTGATCTGGTCGGGCGCGCCGGCGGGCGCGAAGCTTGGGAGCTGCAGCGACCCGATCGTGTTCGGCACCATGATCTCCGCAACGGGAGATCTCTCCGGTTTCGCCGAGAAATGGCGGGACATGACGGTCGAATTCGCCAAGGAGATCAACCGCGACGGGGGAATCCTGTTGCAGTCCTGCGGCAGGAAACTGCCGCTGCAGTTCATCATCTACGACGACGAGAGCAAACCGGAAACGTCGGTCCGCATGTTCGAGCGGCTGGCGACGCAGGACAAGGTCGACTTCTTCGTCGGGCCCGACTGGTCGTCGATGGGCGTTCCGGTCGCCGCCGTCGCGGCGAAATACAAGATACCGACGGTCATGGCGAACGTCGCCGCGGCGCAGGCGCGGAGAGCCGGCGGCGGTAACGTCTGGGCAGTCCCGATGCCGACCATGGCGAACTGGTCGGCACGCTATTTCGACATGATGGCGAAGCAGACGCCGAAACCGGAAACCGTCATGTTCGTCACCCAGGCGAATGCGATCGCCCGCAACATCACCGATCACTGGATCCAGGGCGCCGAGCGGCTCGGTTTCAAGGTCATCGGCGACGAGACGTTCGAGACTGGCCAGACCGATTTCACGGCGCTGGTCCTGAAATTGCGGCTGCGCCGTCCGGACATCATCTACATCTCCGCGTTCGAGGCGCCGTCCGCACCGCTGCTGCAGCGGATGCGGGGCGTGAAGATCCGCGCCAGGGACATGCACCACACGCTGCTGTCCGGCACGCTTGCGCGAAAGCTGGGCAACGTCGTCGAGGGAATGACCGGCGAGCTGACCTGGTATCGGGGCGTCCGCGGGCCGTACGCGGAATTTGCCGAGACAGTGCTTTCGCGCGCCGGTATCGACATGTTCGACTATCCGTGGACGATGTCGCGCCTGTCGGCCTACCTGATCATGGTGCAGGCGGTCGAGCGGGCCGGCGCAGTCGACCGCATGAAAGTTCGCGCCGCACTGACGCAGGGGCGCTTCGACGCCCCGACGGGCCAGATCGCCTTCGGCGAGGACGGCGCGGCAACGGGTAACGGCGCGCTGACCTTCCAGATACAGAACGGAAATCCGGTGATTGTCTGGCCGCCGGAACGCGCCACCGGCAAGTATCGCTATCCGGCGCCGACCTGGAACGGATCGGGGAACTGACCGCCGCCGCGCATCGTGCTATTGAAGACTGATCGGGATACATCGAAAGGGAGAAGAAACGATGGCAAGACTGGAGGGACGGGTCGCGATCGTCACGGGATCGGGCCGCGGCATCGGCGCCGACTACGCGAAGGCGCTTGCGGGCGAAGGCGCGAAGGTCGTCGTTACCGACATTGTCGATACGGACAACACCGTGAACATCATCAAACAGGCCGGCGGCGAGGCCATCGGCATCCATTGCGACGTCACCGACCCCGAAAACGTGAAGGCGATGGTCGCCGAGACGGTCGAGACGTTCGGCAAGCTCGACATCATGGTCACGAACGCGGCGCTGTTCGCAGACCTCGATCAGAAACCGTTCCTCGAAATAGACGAAGCGGAATGGGACCGCGTGATGCAGGTCAACACGCGCGGCGTCTTCACCTGCGTGAAGGCCGCCGTGCCCGAAATGAAGAAGAACGGCTACGGCAAGATCGTGAACATCGCGTCCGGCACCGTCTTCAAGGGCACGCCCATGCTGCTGCACGACGGCAGCTCCAAGGGCGCCCAGGTCGCCTTCCCGCGCGCCCTGGCCCGCGAGGTCGGCGACGACGGCATTACCGTCAACTGCATCG
>JAYQUR010000160.1:0-7698 GCA_038148075.1 Alphaproteobacteria bacterium
GACCAATCCGCAGGTGCGCATCGTCTCGCTGATGACGGTACGTCACTGGAAGGCGCCGTATCCGTGGAGCGCGCAGGCCAAGACGGCGCTCAATGCAGGCCTCGCGACCGAGATCGTCGAGGCGATCAACGACGGGACCGAGCCGCCGTTCGACAACGACGACGACCGCGCCGTCTGGGCCTCGGCGCGCGAACTTCTGGAGACCGGCACGCTGTCCGAGGCAGGGTTCGCGGCCGCCGAGGCGGCGCTGGGCCGCCGGAAGATGGTCGAGATCGTCCACTGCATCGGCCATTTTTGCACGACCAGCCTGATGGCGAACCTCGTCGGGGTGACGCCGTCGGCGGACGCGGTGTCAGTGTTGAAGGGATAAACCAGTCTGGATCAGATCCGTCTATAGTTATCTGGATGACAGACAAAGAACTATCCGATCTGAGACATATCGCCGGTTTTTTAATTGCTCCCGTGCTCGGCCCGATCGTCGTATCCGTGCTCGGTGGCGCGGTGGGACATCTCTTCAAGTGGCCGTTTCTCCATCCGGTGATAGGCATTTCCACGTCATCATCTTTTGTCGTTTTCCCCGTGGTCTGGCTGGTCTGCATGCCGATCCACGCGCGTTTTTTGAAAAGGCGCGCTTACAGCTATCGCAAGTACGTCTTCTAGTGACTCCTCGCGAGTGCGCTCATACCGTTGGTAATCAGCCTTGGCGGCCCCATAGGAGCAGCGCGGCTGGATAGTTTTCTGTGGGTTGCAGTTTGTATGTCGATTGCGTTCGTTACCGTTTCCATGTTTTGGCTAATCGCAATGTGGCGAAACGGGTATTACCTGCCGCAGACGGTACGACACCCCTGTGAGCAGGCGCTGGTCAATGTTCGTGCGGCTCTCCCGCTATTGCGCCGATATTCGATCGCGGTGTGTCCAGGGCGAATGCGATTTCCCGTATGCCGGGTAGCGCAAAAGTATCTTCATGGATGCCTCATGGATGACGTCGCCCCAATGTGCTTAAGTTCTCCCGGGACGACCAACCATGGGAGGAGACCATGAGTCTTCGCATCAACGACACCGTGCCGGATCTGACCGTCGAGACGGATCAGGGTACGTTTTCCCTTCATGAATTCATCGGCGACAGCTGGACGATCCTGTTTTCGCATCCGAAGGACTTCACGCCGGTTTGCACGACGGAGTTCGGCGCCGTCGCGAAGTTGACCGGGGAGTGGAAGAAGCGCGGCACCAAGGTGATCGGCGTCTCGGTCGACAGCGCCGAGGATCACCGCAACTGGAAAGGCGACATCGAGAAGGTCGGCGGCGCCAAGGCCGAGTTTCCGATCATCGCCGACGAAGGCCTCGAGGTCTCGAAGGCGTTCGACATGCTGCCTGCCGAGGCTTACCTGCCGGACGGACGCACGCCGGCCGACAGCGCGACGGTGCGCTCGGTCTTCATCATCGGTCCGGACAAGCAGCTCAAGCTGACCATGACCTATCCGATGACCGTCGGCCGTAACTTCGACGAGGTCCTGCGTGCGCTCGATGCGCTCCAGACGTCGTCGGCGAACAACGTGGCGACGCCGGTCAACTGGCAGGTCGGCGACGACATTATCATCCCGACCTCGGTGAACGACGACGACGCCAAGGCAAAGTACGGCTCGTTCGACGCGCTCACGCCGTATCTTCGGAAGGCGAAGCTGCCCAACTGATTGGCCGGTAACGGCAAATCTGAGAAACGGCGGTCCCCACGGGCCGCCGTTTCCCTTTGAGTTGTCGTCCGTCCCGGTTCCCCAACGCCCCGGTCTGTGCTTTATAGCTCCCAAACGCAGAACGGATTTGTACAGGGAGCCTCGGCCGCCATGACGCCGCTGAAACTCAGCATCGCGACCACCGATTACGACCATTTCCGCGATTTCCGCTGCGGCGACGTGCGGGCGCAGGGGATCGACCATACGTGGTCGATGCTCGGCCATCACGAGGTGTTCGCGCGCTTTACCGCCAACCGCGAATGGGACGTCGCCGAGCTGAGCTTCGCCAAGTTCTCGGCCCAGATCACGCGCGACGAATGCGACATCGTCGGCCTGCCGGTGATCTGCTCGCGGCTGTTCCGCTTCTCGTCGTTCTACGTCAACAAGAATGCCGGCATAAAGACGGTCGAGGACCTCAGGGGCAAGCGCGTCGGCTCGCCCGAATGGGCGCACTCGGCCGCTGTCTACATGCGCGGCTGGATGCACAACGAGTGCGGCGTGACGCTGCCCGAGGTGCACTGGTATCAGGCGGGCGCGAATTCGGCCGGTCGCGAGGAGAAGGTCGAGCTCACCCTGCCCGACGGCGTCGAGATCACGCGGGTGGCCGACAAGTCGCTGTCCGAGATGCTCGCCTCCGGCGAGATCGACTGCGCCATCATCGCGCGGCCGCCGACCTGTTTCCTCGAAGGGCATCCGGACGTCGTGCGCCTGTTCCCGAACTTCCTCGAGATGGAGGAGGAGTATTACGGGCGCACCGGCGTATGGCCGATCATGCACATCGTCGCGATGCAGAAGCGCATCCTCGACGAGAACCCGTGGGTCGCGCGCAATCTCTACAACGCGTTCGAGGAATCGCGACGGCGCAGCGTCGAGCGGATGCTCGACCCCGCGGTCTCGCGCTATCCGTTGCCGTGGATTCCGACCTACGGCCGGCGCATGCAGGAGATGTTCGGCGACAACCCGTTCCCGTTCGGCATCGAGGAGAACCGGGCCACGTGGGAACAGATGCTCCTCTACACCTACCAGCAGGGGATCGCCCACAAGCACGTCGCGCCCGAGGACATCTTCCCGAAGGGCATCATGACCAAGGTCGTGATCTGATGTCCGACGCACCCGAATCCGGCGGCCCCGTCTCCGACGAGTTCCGCGCCGATCTTGCCGCCGCGAGCCGTATCCTCGCGGCGCGCGGGGTGGTCGACGCGTTCGGCCACATCTCGCACCGCCATCCCGACACGCCAGACCGCTATTTCATGTCGCAGTCCAAGGCGCCGGCGCTGGTCGAGCCCGCCGACCTGATCGAATACGACCTGGACAGCAATCCGGTCGATGCGGCCGGCCGCGGCAGCTTCCTGGAGCGCTTCATCCACGGCGAGATCTACAGGGCGCGGCCCGACGTGATCTCGGTCGTCCATTCGCATTCGCCGTCGGTGATCCCGTTCGGGCTGACCGATACGGACATGACGGCGATGTTCCACAACGCGGCGTTCCTGTCGCGGGAAATACCGGTCTTCGACATCAGCGAGAAGTTCGGCGCCACCGACATGCTCGTCTCCGATCCCGAGAAGGGCGTCGAATTCGCGAGATGTGTGGGCGACAGTTGCGTGACGCTGATGCGCGCGCACGGCTCGGTCGCGTGCGGCGAGAACCTGCAGGAAGCCGTGTTTCGCGCCGTCTATACCGAGGTCAACGCGCGCATCCAGCACTGGACCGAGGCATTGGCGAATGGCGGGCGGATCGCGGCGCTGTCGGCGGAGGAGGGCGCGCTCGCCGACGTGCCCAACCGGATGGCCTGTCACCGCGCGTGGCAGCTGTGGCGCAAGGAAGTCCGCGACGAAACGGGTTGGTAGGAGAGTGAAATGAGCGAGATTCAGAAGATCAAGGAAGACATCGTCCAGTGCATCCGGATGCTCGAAAACGAGGGTATCGTCGACTACAACGGCCATGCCTCGACGCGGATCGACGGCGAGCGGATGCTGATCAATATCGGTAACTGTCAGCGCGCCAACATCACGGTCGACGATATCTGCACGATCGATTTCGACGGCAACCTGATCGAGGGCAACGGCAAGCCGCCGCTCGAGTTCCACCTGCACGCGGGGATCTACAAGACCCGGCCCGACGTCGATGCGGTGATCCACTGCCACCCCAACTGGTCGACCATCCTGACCACGGCGGGCCAGCCGTACCTGCCGGTCTACGGGCAGGGCGTGCTGGTCTATCCGATGCCGATCCTGGATTCGCCGGATTCGATCAACAATGTCGAGATGGCCAAGGCGCTGACCGACGTGATGGGCGACAGCCCGGCCGCGTTGATGAAGGCGCACGGCGCGGTGACGACCGGCAAGACGGTTCGGGACGCGTTCGTCCTGATGAACTATCTGGAGGACAATTCCTACCGCCAGTACATGGCGGCCCAGGTCGGCACGCCCTATTGCTTCACGGATGCAGAGATCAAGGCCTGCCAGGAGAAGCTGTGGAGCCCCGGCCTGTTCCAGCGCACCTGGGATCACTTCTCCGCCAAGCTCGCGAAGGCCAACGCGTGAGCAACGAGGAAAAATTCCTGATGGCGGGCGTCATGGGCTGGCCGGTCCTGCATTCGCGCTCGCCGCTGATGCACAACTACTGGATGGAACAGCAGGGCGTCTGGGGCACCTATGTGCCGCTCGAGATCCACTCCGACGACCTCGAGGCGGCGCTGCGCGGCCTGCGCCCGCTCGGCTTCGCCGGCTGCAACCTGACGATCCCGCACAAGCTGGCGGCGATGAAGATCGTCGACGAGATCGACGACGTCGCGACGAAGATCGGCGCGATCAGCTGCGTCGCCGTCCGCAAGGACGGCTCGCTGTTCGGCACCAACAACGACTGGATCGGTTTTCTCGGGAATCTCAAGCACACGTTCGACGGCTGGCGCGGCGATGCCGGTCCGGTAACGGTGATCGGCGCCGGCGGCGGCGGCCGCGCGGTCGTCTATGCAATGCTCAGCGAGGGCGCCCCCGAGATCCGTCTGGTCAACCGCACGCCGTCGAAGGCGGTCGAGATCGCCGAGCAGTTCGGCGGGCCGATCGTGCCCGTTGCATGGGAGGACCGGCACGAGACGCTCAAGGGCGCCGTCATGGTCGTCAACGCGACGAGCCAGGGCATGGACGGCCAGCCGCCGCTCGACCTGTCGCTCGACAATCTGACAGCGGAAGCGCTGTGCGCGGACATCATCTATACGCCGCTGGAAAGCCCGTTTCTCGCCGCGGCGCGCGCGAAGGGCAACCGCACGATCAACGGCCTCGGCATGCTCCTCCACCAGGGACCGCCCGCCTGGGAGCGCTGGTTCGGCCTCAAGCCGGAGGTGACGCCGGAGCTGCGGAAACTGCTGGAAGACAGCTTCGTCGGCTGACGCGGTTCAGGCCGACACCAGCCCGTCCGCCACTTTTTCCGCGCACATAATCGTCGGAATGTTGGTGTTCGCGCGCGGCACGCACGGGAAAAGCGAGGCGTCGCAGACGGTCAGGTTCTCGACGCCGTAGACTGCGGCGTTCGGGTCCGTCACGGCCATCGGGTCGTCCGCCGCCCCCATGCGGCACGTCCCGGACGGGTGCCAGCAGCCGGTAACGCTCGAGCGCACGAACTCCTCCATTTTCTTCTCGTCGCCGAGCAGGCCCTTCAGCGTCGTGCCCAGTGTGATCGCCCGGTGGATGGCGAGGCGCCGCACCGGGCCGGGACCGTCCATCAGGGCCGCGAGGATGTTGGTGAGGATGCGGTTCTTCGTGTTGACCGCGCCGATGCGGCGGACGCGTTCGGAATAGCAGCTCGGGAACGGGTCGCGCGCGATCTCCCGGAACAGCGGGTGATCGAAATAGCCTGCCATGCGGCGGATGCCGTCGGCCAGCCGGTCGTAGTCGCGCCGGTCGGCGAGCAGGTTGAAATCGACCTCGGGCTCGGCGCCGGGGGCGGCGCTCGCGAGCTGCACGCGCCCGCGCGAATAGGGCTTGTTGCACCACATCAGGAATGAGCCGAGGCGGACGCCGACCTGGTGCCAGGCGGATTTCGCCGTGACCGAGACGTACATGTCGCCGGGACCGCAGTCTTCGATTTCGGACGAGTACCGGAAAGATATCTGGGCGTGGCGCCGGGTGCCGACACCGTCGGTAAGGCGCGCATTGGGCCTCAGATAGGCGGAGACGGCGAGCGTCGGGTGCTCGTTCAGGTTCTCGCCGACGCCCGCGCGGTCGGCGACCACGTCGATGCCGAAATCACGAAGGTGCGATCCGCGGCCGATGCCGGAGCGCATCAGCAGCGCCGGCGTGTGCAGCGCGCCGGCGGAAACGATCACGTGGCTTGCCGACAGCGTCATCTGTGCGCCGCGCCGGTTGACCACGGCGCCGGTAGCGCGCTTCCCGTCGAACGTCAGCCGTTCGGCCGTCGTTTCCGACAGGATGTGGAGGTTGGGGCGCGCGCGGACGTCGCGGTTCAGATACCCCATCGCCGCCGAAACCCGCGTCTCGTCGCTGTTCGAGATCGTGCTCGGAAACCAGCCGTCCTCGAAGAAGCCGTTCTGGTCGGCGAGCGGCTTGAGCCCGTTGGCGGTCAGCACCTTGGACGCGGTGTGCGCGAAACCCGGCCAGTTGCTGTCCGGCACGCGGCGGATTCGGATCGGCCCGTCGGTGCCGTGATACTCGTCCTGGATATCTTCGTCGGTTTCGAGCTTGCGGAAATAGGGCAGCACGCTGTCCCAGTTCCAGCCGCGCGCGCCCAGGCTGTCCCATTCGTCGTAGTCGAGCGGCGAGCCGCGGTTGGCCATCTGCGCGTTGATCGACGAGCCGCCGCCGACGACGCGCGCCTGTTCCATGAAGCGCGGCGGCGGGCGCTCTCCGGTATTGGACGGCGCGTGCGGCAGCCGCACCTTCAATTCGCGCCAGTGATAGGCGGGGTTGAAGGATGCGCCCATCGGGTAGGAATCCAGCATGTCGGCCGGTTCGTCGCCCGGCCCGTAGTCCACGCCGGCCTCGACCAGCAGCACTTCGTTCGTCGAGACCGCCGACAGCCGGTTCGCGAGTACGCAGCCCGCCGAGCCGCCGCCGAGAATGATGTAGTCGAAGCGTTTGTTCTGAATTCCGTCCACGCCTTTTCGCCTCCGTCCTTGCCGTTTCTTACGTCCAGCCCGGCATCGGGCCGGCCCGGAACGCCCATGATAGGGTGCGCCGGCCCGCATGAGCAGGGCGAAATGCACGGTAGAGGTTACATCATGACCGCGCGGCCCGAAATCCGCGCTTCCGGCCCGTCCTCGATCACTAACGATATTACCCAGAGTTGAATATGGCGGAGATTGGCGTCCTTTTGATTTTACCGACGTTAAAGGAAAATCAGGCATCGTTCCGATATTCGATCCCGCCTTTCGCGCTCGAATATCGAGGACGAGGGGCAATATTCGTTGGTCGGACGGGCGACCTGGACATTCTGATCGATCCGCACCGGGAGAGTAGAGTGGAGTACGCAATTCGCGCGGAAGAGGACAAGGCGGTCGTGGACCTGAAGGGAGATCTCATGTTTACCGATCACCCGACGGTGACGTCCATGCTAAACGAACTGGCCCGGCGGGCCGTACCGCAATGGCATTTCAACCTCGCGGAATTGCGGACGATCGATTCCGCCGGTATAGGCATGATGCTGATCGCAAAGAACGAAAGCGAAAAGGCGTCGGCGCAACTTCAACTGCACGAGCCCAACGACGCGGTGCGCAAGGTTCTCGATCTAACGAGGATCGGCGACATGATCCCGATCGTCTGATCGCGGGGAATACGGCTTTAGCCTCCCGATTCCCGATGAGGCCGTGTAGACTTCCCGCCATCGGCGGCAAATTTGCCGCCCGGCAACGGAGGGCGCGATGGCAGACAACATTAGCGATCCCACCCTAGATTCCGGTTGGCGCACTGGCTGATCGGCGCGCAGATGCTGTTGGTCGCGTTCGGCGCGCTGG
>JAYQUR010000161.1:0-7664 GCA_038148075.1 Alphaproteobacteria bacterium
GAGTATCGACACCGAGCGGAACGGTGTCAACGCGCACGACGTCGATCCGCATGCCGTGTTCGAGCGCGCGAAGCTGCTCCAGACGCTCCAGCGTCTCCAGCCTCGCGGGCGGCAGCGACACGAAGCGGTCGAGCGCCGCGCGGCGAAAACCGTAAAGCCCGATATGATGATAGTGCGGGCCCTGCGGCGCCGACGGCACCGTTGCGCGGCTGAAGTAGAGCGCCCTGCCGATCCGGTCGCCGTCGTTGCGAAAGGCGACCACGGCCTTGACCACGTTAGGATCCGTGCGTTCGCGATCCTCCGTGATCTCGACGGCGAGCGTCGTTATGTCCACGGCATCGTCGCCGAACGGATCGAGGACGGCCGCGATGATTCCGGGATCGATCGTGGGCAGGTCGCCCTGGACGTTCACGACCAGGTCGTGCGCCCCGTCGGGATCGAACGCTGCAAGCGCCTGGTGGACCCGATCCGATCCGCTCGGGAGATCGGGATCGGTCATGACCGCGAGACCGCCCGCCGCCTCGATCGCCTCCGCGATCGCACGGTCGCCGCATGCGACCACAACCGGCCCGATATCGGCCTCGACCGCACGCCGCCATACATGAACGATCATCGGTTCGCCCAACAGGTCGGCGAGCGGCTTGTCGGGAAAGCGCGTCGCGGCGAGCCGTGCCGGGATGGCCACGACCGGATTTCGGGTCTCGGACATTCGAATCGTATTCCGCGCTGGATCAGAATCGGGATCGGGTGCGACATTATACCCCTTGTTCGCCGGCGTGAATCCCGTATTCGTGAGAGTGCATTAGACATGCCGGTGTACAGCGGCTAAATTCCGGCCGCCGGTGCAATGCAGCGTTCGCCCGGCAGGTATGCGTATTCAGAAATCAACTAATTCCAACGGAAGTTTCACATGTCGTCATTCGAACTCAACAAGGTCGTCGGGGCGGTTTTGCTTGCGGTTCTGGTCCTCGTCGTTATCGGGAAGATCGGCGACAATCTGGTCACGACCGGTGGCGGCCATGGCGGCGGCGGTCACGGCGCCGGGGAAGTGGTCGCTTCCGCGCCCGCCAAACCGAAGGAATTCGACGGACCGCAGCCGATCCTCGGACTGATTGCGTCGGCAGACGCCGCCAAGGGCGCAAAGATCTTCAACAAGTGCAAGGCCTGCCACACCGTCGACAACGGCGGCAAGAACGGCATCGGCCCGAACCTCTACGGCGTTGTGAACGCCGCCCCCGGCACGCACGAAGGATTCGGATATTCGGATGCGCTGGCGGGTCTCAAGGACAAGCCCTGGACCTATGCCAATCTGAACCTGTTCCTGCTCAAGCCGCGCGATTACGCCAAGGGAACCAAGATGACCTTCGCCGGGCTGTCGAAACCCTCGGATCGCGCTGAAACAATCGCCTATCTGCGGACGTTGGCGGAGTCTCCTGCGCCGCTGCCGACGCAGGCCGACATCGCCGCCGAGCAGAAGGCCTACGACGACGCGAAGGCAGCCTTCGAAGCCGCGAACCAGCCGGCCGCGGCGGCCGCCAAGCCTGCCGAAACGGCTCAGGCCGCAGCGCCCGCACAGATGGCGGCAGCCGCGCCCGCAAAGCCGGTCGCCGACCTGATCGCCGGCGGCGACGTCGAGAAGGGCAAGCGGGTATTCAACAAGTGCAAGGCCTGCCACACCGTCGACAACGGCGGCAAGAACGGCATCGGCCCGAACCTCTACGGCATCGTCGGCCAGGCGCCGGGCAGCCGCGAAGGCTTCAAATATTCGGACGCCCTGACCGGCTTGAAGGACAAGCCCTGGACCTACGAAAATCTCTGGGCCTTCCTGACCAAGCCGAAGGATTACGCAAAGGGCACCAAGATGACCTTTGCCGGCCTGTCGAAGGAAAGCGATCTTGCCAACGTCCTTGCCTATCTGAGGTCGCTCGCCGATACGCCCGTCCCGCTGAAATAAGCCGAAACACGATTTTTCCCCGGAATTTCGCGCTTTCCAGCGCGAATGTTTACCGTTTGTAAATAATTGCCCGTGCAGGCTATTATAACGACTGTAGTTGAGTCCACGCGTTTTCGGGGGGCATTGTGTTGGATCAGAGTAACGAAGCCGTTTTGCCGGTTGCGGAGCAACCGTTCATTGAAAATCGGCTGGTAGGCAAAGCACTTAAATTTTGGGAATCGGCTCGGAACGGTAGGAATCTTCCTCCGTTGGCGGTTCTGGTGTCTTCGGATTGTCCATTCGATCCCGACCAGATCATGGTGATCGAGGTGGGCGACAGCGAGGAAAGCGATCGGGTCGTCTCGGCCGGGCAGCAGGTCTCGCGCGCTCTCGGACACGATCCGACGGGACTGTCGGCAACCGAAGCCTTGCCGTCGTCCCGGGAAATGGGCCTGTCGTTCTGCCGGGCGTCCGCGGACCTCAAGAAACCGCTGGCCGACGTCGGCAGGTTCTTCAACCGCGACGGCGAGGAAGTGCTGTATCGCAGCATCCTGCTGCCGGTGTCGGATGACGGAGACAAGGTAGACCGGATCGTCACGGCCTTTAGCTACAAGGTCGTTCACTAGGCATCCGGGATTTCCCCGCAGTTGCGGGGCAGCCTTTCCTGCCGCAACGATTCGCGACAGACTGCGGGCATGGTCGACCCCTGCCCGCCGGAATTCGTCTCGCTCGCGACAGACCTCGCCGATGCGGCGAGCGCGGTCGTGCGCCGCTATTACCGGCAGCCCGTCCCGGTCGACGACAAGGCCGACGAGTCGCCCGTCACCATCGCAGATCGCGAGGCGGAGCAGGCCGTGCGGAACCTTCTCGAGGAACGGCGGCCAACCGACGGTATTATCGGCGAGGAGTTCGGTTCCGTACGGCCGGACTCCGAGTTCGTCTGGGTGATCGATCCCATCGACGGCACGAAATCCTTCATCGTGGGCCGTCCGATATTCGGCACGCTCATCGCGCTCGTCCGGGGCGGCGAGCCCATCCTCGGGATCATCGACCAGCCCGTCATCGCGGACCGGTGGATCGGCGTTGCGGGGCGCGACACCATGCTCAACGGAGAACTCACGCGCTCGCGCGCCTGCCCGCGGCTGGCGGACGCGATCCTCGCGACTACCGCACCGGACCTTTTCGCGGACGACCGGATCGCGGGATACCGGTCCGTCGAGGCGGCCGCGAAGTACGCCGTCTATGGCGGCGACTGCTTCAATTACGGGATGCTGGCGGCCGGCCGGCTCGACATCGTCGTCGAGGACGGGTTGAAACCGTTCGATTTCTGCGCGCTGGCGCCGATCATCGAGGGCGCCGGCGGGATCGTAACCGACTGGACGGGCGCACGGCTTAATCTCGGTTCCGACGGCGGCGTCCTGGCAGCGGGCGACCCCGCCCTGCATGCCGAAGCGCTTTCGCTTCTGGGAGGGTAACCGGATCAAATTACCGCTTCGGCCTTGCCAAGCGACGCCGAAAGACCAGATTCGTTAGAGAAACGCCGAATTCAGGGAGGCACAGCGTATGCAGAGGGTCGCTGCCATTCTTGGCGCCGCCGCGATCGCCTTGGGCACGGCCATGGCGAACGCCCAGGACACGAAACCGAAGGTTACGGTCAGCCACGGTCTGTCATTGCTGGAGACGCTGAAATACCCGGCGGATTTCAAGCATCTCGACTACGTCAATCCTGACGCCCCCAAGGGCGGAACTTTCCGGCGCTACGCAACGGGCACGTTCGATACGTTCAACCCGTATATCATCAAGGGAACGCCGGCGGCCGGTATCGGCCTCGTTTACGAGACGCTGATGACGTCGCCGTCCGACGAGATATCGACGGAATACGGATTGATTGCGAAGACCGTCGAGGTGCCGGAAGATCTGTCCTTCGTCACCTACAACCTGCGGCCGGAAGCTCGGTTCCACGACGGCACGCCGATCACCGCGGACGACGTGGTCTGGACGTTCGATACGCTCAAGGAAAAGGGCGCGCCGTTCTACCGCTTCTATTACAAGAACATCGCGCGTGCGGTGAAGCTGGGCGAGCACAGGGTACGTTTCGAATTCACCGGCCCGCCGAACAGAGAACTGCCGCAGATTACCGGCCAGCTCCCTGTGCTTTCGAAGAAGTGGTGGTCGACCCGCGACTTCACCAAGACGACGCTCGAACGCCCGATGGGCAGCGGGCCCTATCGCGTCGCCGCCTTCGAACCCGGGCGGTATGTGGAGGTCGAGCGCGTCGCCGACTGGTGGGGCGCGACCCTGCCGATAAATGTCGGCCAGAACAATTACGACAGGATTCGCTTCGACTATTACCGCGATGAGACCGTCGCGCTCGAGGCTTTCAAGGCGGGGAGATACGACTTCCGGAGCGAAAACTCGTCCCTGACCTGGGCGACCGGCTACGACTTTCCGGCGCGGAAGGACGGGCGCGTGAGAACGGAGACGGTCGATCACCTGCGCCCGACCGGGATGCAGGCATTCGTCTTCAATCTGCGCCGCCCGCAATTTCAGGACCGTCTCCTGCGTCAAGCGATGGCCTATGCGTTCGACTTCGAATGGTCGAACGTGCATCTGTTCTACGGCCAGTACGCCCGCACCAAGAGCTTCTTCTCGAACTCCGAGCTGGCGGCGCGCGAGTTGCCCACGAAAGACGAACTGACCTTGCTGGAGCCGTGGCGCGGAAAGGTGCCGGACGAGGTCTTCACCGAGATCTACGAACCGCCGGCAACGGACGGTTCCGGGAACGTACGGCGCAACCTGAGGACGGCTGCCCGAATGCTGAAGAAGGCCGGATACAAGGTCGAGAAGAACAAGCTGATATCGCCGAAAACCGGAAAGGCGGTGGAATTCGAAATCCTGCTTGTCAGCCCTGCGTTCGAACGGATCGTCACGCCCTTCGCGGCCAACCTGGAACGGCTGGGCATCAAGGCCAATGTGAGGACCGTCGATCAGTCGCAATACATCAACCGCATCCGGTCCTTCGATTACGACATGATCGTCGGCGGCGCCGGCCAATCGGAATCGCCCGGCAACGAACAGCGCGACTACTGGTCGTCCGACGCAGCCGATCGCGAAGGCAGCCGCAATTCCATCGGGATCAAGAACCCGGCCGTCGACGCGCTGGTCGAGAAGATCGTCGACGCCCCCGACCGCAAGAGCCTCGTGACCGCGACGCGGGCGCTCGACCGGGTTCTGTTGTGGAACCACTACGTCATTCCGCAATGGTACGTCCGCACCGACCGGATCGCCTACTGGAACAAGTTCGGGATCGCGAAACACCCGGCCTACGGCGTCGATCCGATGAGCTGGTGGATCGATCCGTCGAAAGAGGCCGCGCTCGACCGCAAAAAGCCCTGACGGAAACGAAAGGCTGACCATATGATGCGCGCCAAGAAACGCCTTCCGACGCTTGCGTTCGCCCTGTGCCTGTTCGCTTCCGCCGCGTTGGCGTCGGATCCCGTGCCACGCCACGGCCTCAGCGTTTTCGGCAACCTGAAATACGCCGAAGGATTCGCGCATTTCGACTACGTAAATCCGGATGCGCCGAAAGGCGGCTCGATCAAGGTAACCGGGCTCGAGACTTTCGAGACCGTCAATCCGTTCATCCTGAAAGGCCGCAAGGAAGTCCTGTCCGAGGCGCTCCTGTTCGACACGCTGATGGCGCGGTCGTTCGACGAGCCCGACTCGTTCTACGGACTCGTCGCGAAGAGCGTCGAGCAACCGGACGACAAAAGCTGGGTCGCCTTCAACATCGACGAGCGGGCGCGCTTCCACGACGGCACGCCGATCACCGCGGACGACGTCGTCTGGACGTTCGACACGCTTCAGAAAGAGGGGCATCCGCGTTTCCGCATCACGTTCCGCGACGTCGATCGCGCGGAAGCGACCGGGCGGCTTCGCGTGAAATTTACGTTCAAGCCGGGAACGCACCGCGACCTGCCGACCCGACTGGCCACCCTGCCCGTCCTCTCGAAGGCCTATTACGCGTCGGGGACTTTCAACGAGACGACATTCGAGCCGCCGCTCTCGAGCGGGCCCTACAAGATCGAAAAGCTGGAACCGGGACGGTCCATCGTCTACCGACGTGTCGGAGACTACTGGGCCAGGGACCTGCCGGTCGTGCGCGGCCGGTTCAATTTCGACCGCGTGATCGTGGAATACTACCGCGACCGGGAAATCGCCTTTCAGGCCTTCTTTTCGCAGCAATACGATTTCCGAGAGGAATTCACGTCGCGCCAGTGGGCGACCCAGTACGACGAGCCGCCGGTGAACAAGGGCCTTATCGTCCGCGAAACCCTGCCCGACGAAACGCCGTCGGGCGTACAGGCCTTCATCCTCAATCTGCGGCGCGACAAGTTCAAGGATATCCGCGTGCGCGCGGCGATGGACCTCGCCTTCGATTTCGAATGGACGAACCGGACGCTGTTCTACGATCTTTACCGGCGCACCAACTCGATGTTCGAGAACTCCAGGCTCGCCGCGCACGAACCGCCGTCGAAGGCGGAACTGGAGCTCCTGGAGCCGTTCCGGGGAAAAATCCCCGACGAGGTTTTCACGACGCCCTTCGTCGCCCCGGTCAATGACGGGACGGGCCGCATCCGCGGCAACCTGCGAAAGGCAAGCCGGCTTCTGAAACAGGCCGGCTATTCGATCCGCGACGGCGTGCTCGTCGACGGCAACGGCACGCCGCTGGAGATCGAGTTCCTGCTGTTCGAGGCGAGCTTCAAGCGGATCCTCAATCCCTATATCCGCAACCTCAAGCGGCTCGGCATCAACGCCGCCATCCGTATCGTCGACACGGCGAACTTCAAGCGGCGGCAGGACAAGTTCGAGTTCGACGTCGTGATCCGGCGCATCTCGCAACCGCTGACGCCGGGGCTCGAGCAGCGGAACTATTTCGGCTCGGAATTCGCGAACGTCGAGGGCTCGTTCAATATCGGGGGCGTCTTCGACCATGCCGTCGACGCCCTGATCGAAAAGGTGATCGGCGCGAAATCGAGGGACGACCTGCAGACGGCAGTGCGCGCGCTCGACCGTGTGCTGATGTGGAACCGCTTCGTTGTGACGCAATGGTACAAGGGCGAGCACAACGTAGCGTACTGGAACAAGTTCGGCCGCCCGAAGACCGCGCCGAGCTTCGATATGGGCGTGCTGGATACATGGTGGTTCGACTCCGAAAAGGCGAAACTGATAGAGCAAGGCGAGGCGCCGCCTCCGCCGACCGGTGCGCTGCCGCCCCCCGGCGGCAAGTGACCCGACTCACGCTGACGGGTTAGTATCGCCGAATGCTCGCCTATATCGTTCGCCGCCTGCTCCTGATGATCCCGACCCTGCTCGGGATCATGGTGATCAATTTCGCGATCGTGCAGTTCGCGCCGGGCGGGCCGATCGAACAGATCATCGCCGAGGTGACGGGAACCGATGCCGGCACGACCGGCCGCATCAGCGGCGCGGGCAGCGAGGTTTCGGGCGGCAGCAGCGCGGCGGCGAGCAGCGCATCGACCGCCGACAGCGGTTATCGCGGCGCGCAGGGCCTGGACCCCGAATTCATCAAGGAGCTCGAACGCCAGTTCGGCTTCGACAAGCCGATGCACGAGCGCTTCTTCAAGATGATGGGCGATTTCATCGTCTTCGACTTCGGCACCAGCTTCTTCCGCGACGAAACGGTGATCGACCTCGTGCTCTCCAAGAT
>JAYQUR010000162.1:0-7637 GCA_038148075.1 Alphaproteobacteria bacterium
TCGGCGGCGAGCGCCGACGCGATCGCCCTGCCGATGCGCTGGCGGGCGCCGGTGACAAGGGCGTTGGCGCCTTCGGAAGAGGGGGTGGATCGGATCATTCGGCGAAAATGGGCCATCCGGCCCGGCTGTTCAAGCCGTCGCGGCTTGCGGCCCGGCGTTCACGCTTGTCCGCTTATCCCGAGGAAATGCGCCAGCAGGTAGCCGGCGTAGGCGAGCAGCAGGATCAGGCCCTCGAACCGGCCGAATCGGAGGCCCGTGATCATGAACGGAATCATGATGGCGGTGGCGCCCAGCATCGCCCACAGGTCGAAACCGATGATCTTGTCCGAGAACGGCAGCGGCGCGAACAGAGACGTGAGCCCGGCGATGCCGAACAGGTTGAACATGTTGCTGCCGATGATGTTTCCGACGCAGACATCCGAATGGCCGCGGCAGGCCGCGACAATGGAGGTCGCGAGCTCCGGCAGCGACGTGCCGAGGGCGACCAGCGTGAGGCCGATAACCTCTTCCGGGACGCCGAAGTCGCGGGCAAGCGTCGTCGCCCCGGTTACCAGCCATTCTGCGCCGACGACCACGGCAAACAGCCCGGCGACGACGATCAGCGCGACGTTGATCGTCCGGAGCGGGACATCGGAGAATTCCTCCGCTTCCTCCTTGTGCAGCTCGGCGACCGCGTCGTGCGTCCGGTTGTCGTGCCAGACGGTGAATCCGATATAGGCGGTCAGCACGCCGAGCATCAGGGCGCCCTGCCACCAGAGAAGCCAGCCGGTCATGCCCACGCCGACGAAAATTACCGTGGCGCCGGACATGCAGGCCATGTCGCGGGTGACGGCCCTGGGATGCACCGCGACCGGCATGATCATCGCGGCGACGCCCAGGATAAGGAGGATATTGGCGATGTTGCTGCCGATGACGTTGCCGATCGCAAGGCCCGGAGAGCCGACCAGGGCGGCATTGACGCTGACGACCATCTCGGGAAGCGAGGTGCCGAAACCGACGATCGTCAGGCCGACGATCAGCGGCGACACGCCTAGCCGGTTTGCCAGCGCCACGGCGCCGCGAACAACGGCCTCGCCGCCGATAAGGAGCAGCGCGAAGCCGGCAACGATCAAAACATAAGTCATTCGACAGATACGTCGGCGTCTACTTGTTGCGTATGACCGAAGGCAGCCCCCGTCGGTCGGAATTTCCCAACCCGCTCCACCATCGGCCGCCAAGTGAACGCCGGCACCCCGCGGCAAAGTTAACAGGATATATGGTATCTAATATCTTGTTTACCAGTTCCTTACCCCGGTTTTCCCCGGATTGTTTGGCCAAAACGCCGTTCGCCGGTTAAGTTGCGCAACCCGGGGTCCGGCCAGCGGTAATATCGCGCGAATGCACGACGTCTCATTTCTTGCGGAAACGCTGATCTTTTTGATCGCAGCGGTCGTCGTTGCCCCGGTTTTCCAGCGTTTGCGGTCGAGTCTGGTGCTCGGGTACCTCGTAGCCGGCGTGATCATCGGCCCCGGCGTCCTGGCGCTGGTGAGCGGCTCCAAGTCGGTCCAAAACATCGCCGAGCTGGGCGTCGTATTTCTTTTGTTCACGGTCGGGCTCGAGCTCAACGTCGATCGTCTCCGGCTGATTCGCAACCAGATCTTCGGTCTGGGCACCGCGCAGGTGGTGCTCACGACGCTCGTCATCGCCCTGATCGCCTGGGGCGCGGGCTTTCCGTTCGAGGCCGCGGTGATCGTCGGCGGCGGGCTTGCGCTGTCGTCGACGGCGGTCGTCCTGCAGCTGTTGTCCGAGCGCGGCGAACTGGCCTCCCGGCGCGGCCGTCTCGCCTTCGCCGTCATGCTGCTGCAGGACCTGGCGGTCGTGCCGCTGCTGGCGCTGGTGCCGGTGCTGGCGGGCGGCGATCACGGGTCGACCGGTTCCGTCCTGTTCACGCTGCTGAAGGCGACGCTGGCGCTCGCCGGCGTCGCGATCGTGGGCCGACTGGTCCTGCGGCCGCTGTTCCGCGTTATCGCCGTCGGGCGCAGCGCCGAGCTGTTCGCCGCCGTCACGCTGGCCGTCCTGCTCGGCATGAGCTGGATGACGGCGACAATGGGCCTGTCGCTCGCGATCGGCGGCTTCCTCGCCGGCATCCTGCTCGCCGAGACCGAATACCGGCACCAGGTCGCGGCCGACATCCAGCCGTTCCGCGGCCTGCTGCTCGGCCTGTTCTTCATGACGGTGGGCATCGGGCTCGATCTCGGCGTCATTGCCGGGAACGCGCTGTTGCTGCTCGGTCTCGTCGTCGGACTGATCGCGCTCAAGGCGGCTATCATCTTCGTGCTGTGCCGCGCGAGCGGCGTGTCCGGCGGCGTCAGCGTCAACACGGCGCTCGTCCTCGGTCAGGCGGGCGAGTTCGGTTTCGTCCTGTTCGCACTGGCCGGCGATGCCGGCTTGCTGCAGGCGCGCGACGCCACGATCCTCGCCGCCGCGATTGCGCTGTCGATGGCGGTCACGCCGTTTCTCGCGTATCTCGGCAGCCGGCTGCACAATCATCTCGAAACGCAGCTCGCCGATTCCGACGAGGACATGCGGGCCGAAAGCGCCGACCTGAAGGATCATGTCATCGTCGCCGGATTCGGCCGGGTCGGCCAGTCGGTCGTGAAGACGCTGGCGGCGGCGAACATCCCCTACGTCGCCGTCGAGTTCGAGCCGACGCGCGTGGCCGAGGCGCGCGCGCAGGGCCTGTCGGTCTATTTCGGCGATGCCAGCCGGGTAGAGGTGCTCGAGGCGCTGGGCGCCGACCGGGCGCGGGCGGCGGTCATCATCCTCGACAACGCCATCGCCGCAGAGCGCGCCGTGAACCTGCTGCACAGGCGCTTCCCGCGTCTCGAGATCTTTGTTCGCGCCCGCGACAACGCCCACAAGCGCCGCCTCAACGAGGCCGGCGCCAGCGGCATCGTGCACGAGACCTACGAGCTCAGCCTCCATCTCGGCGACCAGGTCATGCGCGCCTACGGCACGCCGGCAGACCGCATCCAGGAAATCATCCGCGAACACCGTGCCGACGACTACGCGCTGCTGTCCGACGTGATCCTGCCGAAGACCGAGGGCGATTCGGGCGGCGGGGGAGCCGGCGGGAAGCAGGCGGCGGAATGAGGATCAGCCGAGGACGGCAATGACGTCGACCTCGAACAGCATCCCGTCGAGGGCGAGCCGCGGTACCGGTACCAGCGTCTGGGCGGGAAGCGTGTCGCCGAACGTCTCCTTCACCGTTTCGGTCATGACTGCCAGCATCGACGGTTCGTAGTTCGCGACGTAGGTCGTGATTCGGACGACCCGGTCCGGGCGGGCCCCCACAGCGGCTAGCGCTGCGCGCAGGTTGGCGTAAGCCTGTTTCACCTGGTCCGGGAACTCCGGCGCAAGTGCGCCCGTTGCGTCTTCGCCGCCCTGTCCGGCGATATAGGCGACGCCACTGCCATTGCGGGCAATCACGGCGTGGCTGTATCCGTTGGGCGCAGGGTCGTACAGCGCAGTCGGATTGACGACGGACAGCGGCGTGCCGGTATCGCCGGCGGTGCGGGGTATGGTCATGGCGGCTCCTTCGGTCGAGACGGTTTCAGTGAATCGCAGCGGCATCGAGCGCCGCCAGCTTGTCCGGGTTGCGGACGATGAAGATGTCTGTCGCCCGCCCGTTCTCGTCGTACGCGAACGATACGGCGCTCACCGTCTCTCCGCGGTCCTGCAGCACGAAACCGCGGACGCCGTTGAGGGTCGCCTCGATCCAGCGGAAGCTTTCCCAGTAAACCGGGAGGGCTTCCGATACGAACGAAAGCACGGCGTCCCGGCCGTCCAGCGGCTCCAGGACCGCCGGCACCTTGCCGCCTCCGTCCGCGCTAAGGCGGACGTCGTCCGACAGCAGGTCCGCCAGTCGGGCGGTCTCGCCGTTCGTGATGGCTGCCCGGAAGGCGGAGACGAGCAGGTCTTGCCGGTCGGGCGGCGTCCGGTGGCGCACGCGATCCCGGTCGATATGGCCGCGGGCGCGGGAAACCAGCTTGCGGCAGGCGGCTTCGTCGATTTCGAGCGTGCCGGCGATCTCCGTATAGGGCGTGTCGAAGATGTCGTGCAGTAGGTAGGCGGCGCGTTCCTTCGGCGTCAGCCGTTCCAGCACCAGCAGGAAGGCCATGGTCAGAGACGACGCGAGCTCGAGGCGGCTATCCGCGTCGTGCGCGACGGGAGTGTGCACCGGCTCCGGAAGCCAGGCGCCCACATAATCCACGCGGCGGCGGTGCGCCGACCGCAGGAGATCGAGACAGCGGCGCGTGCAAGCGGTGCCCAGCCAGGCCCGCGGGTTCTCGATTTTCGCGTGATCTGCGTCCGCCCATTTGACATAGGTGTCCTGCACGGCGTCTTCCGCATCCGCCCGCGATCCGAGAATGCGATAGGCCAGACCGAGCAGGTGCGGTCGAGCGTCTTCGAATGCCCGTATGACGTCGGTCCTAATGGCGCGAGACACCGATCCGGTTCCACAGATTGATCATGGCGACGATCCCGGTCAGCGCGGCGATCTCGGAGTCCGAGAAATGTACGCGCAGCCTGGCTCGCAGCGGCGCGATCGGCGCGCGCCGGTCGAGCTCGGTCAGCGCTTCCGTCCATGCCAGGGCGGCGCGTTCGCGCTCCGTAAAGGCAGGTGCATGCTCCCATGCCGCAACCGCATGCAACCGGGAATCCGTCTCTCCGTCTTCGCGGGCCTCGCGGGCATGCATCGCGACGCAGAAGGTACAGCGGTTGATCTGCGAGGCGCGCAGCTTCACTAGGTGGCGCAGCCCCGGTTCCAGCCCGGCCGCAGCGAGGATGTTTTCGACCGTCATCATCGCTTCCAGCGCCGCCGGGATCTCGGCCTCGAAATCTATCGGATTCGTGTCGTCCATATCTGTTCTCCCGTGCCTCGATCTGTCGGGCTTCTACGGGTATGACGATTCACGGAGCGGGTTTGTGACGCGAGAAAGCGGACAGGAGCGCCTTTTTCGGCGCCGTTGGCGCGCAGGCGGGCGGGGGGACGGTCACGGTCGCTTGTAGCGGCCTTTTCCCTTGCCCTTCTGGCCGCGCTTCGCCGCGTCGATGCGGGCGGCGAGGCGTTTGGGGCCCATGGGCGCGACGCCGAGCTCCATGTTCTCGAGCCGCCTGATCTCGTCGCGCAGCCGGGCCGCCTCCTCGAATTCGAGGTTGGCGGCAGCGTCCTTCATGCGCTCGTCGAGATCGGCGATGTAGCTCTTGAGGTTGTGGCCGACGAGATGCGCGTTCTCCTCGTCGAGGGTCTCGACGGTGTAGGAATCCTGGGCGTAGACCGTCTCGAGGATGTCGGAGATGCCCTTCTTGACGCTCTCCGGCGTAATCCCGTGCTCGGCGTTCCACGCCTCCTGTTTCTCGCGGCGGCGGTCGGTCTCGTCGATCGCGTATTGCAGCGAGTCGGTCATCTTGTCGGCGTAAAGGATCACCCGGCCCTCGAGGTTGCGGGCGGCGCGGCCGATGGTCTGGACGAGGGAGGTACGCGAGCGCAGGAAGCCCTCCTTGTCGGCGTCGAGGATCGCGACCAGCGCGCATTCGGGAATGTCGAGCCCCTCGCGCAGCAGGTTGATGCCGACCAGCACGTCGAACGCGCCGAGCCGCAGGTCGCGGATGATCTCGATGCGCTCCAGCGTGTCGACGTCAGAATGCAGGTAGCGGACGCGGATGCCGGCCTCCTGCATGTACTCGGTCAGATCCTCCGACATGCGCTTGGTCAGCGTGGTCACCAGGACGCGCTGGTTCCTGGCGATGCACTGGCGGCATTCCTCCAGCAGATCGTGGACCTGGCTCCCCACGGGCCGCACGATACAGACCGGATCGATCAGCCCTGTCGGGCGGATGATCTGTTCGACGAACACGCCGCCCGTCTGCTCCATCTCCCACGGGCCGGGCGTCGCCGAGACGCAGACCGTTTGCGGGCGCATCGCGTCCCATTCCTCGAACTTGAGCGGCCGGTTGTCGACGCAGGACGGCAGGCGGAAGCCGAACTCGGCCAGCGTGGACTTGCGGTTGAAGTCGCCGCGGAACATGCCGCCGATCTGCGGGACCGTCACATGGCTCTCGTCGACGATCAGCAGCGCGTCGTCCGGCAGGTATTCGAACAGGGTCGGCGGCGGTTCGCCCGGCGCGCGCCCCGTCAGGTAGCGCGAATAGTTCTCGATGCCGGCGCAGTGGCCGGTCGTCTCCAGCATCTCCAGATCGAAGCCGGTGCGCTGCTCCAGCCGCTGGGCTTCCAGCAGCTTCCCGTTCTTCTCGAACCAGGCGAGGCGCTCCTTCAGCTCCGCCTTGATGTGGCCGATGGCCTGGCGGATCGTCGGGCGCGGCGTGACGTAGTGGCTGTTGGCATAGATCGTCACCGTTTCCAGCGCCGCGGTGCGCTCGCCGGTCAGCGGGTCGAACTCGTGAATCTCCTCGATCTCGTCGCCGAAGAACGACAGCCGCCAGGCGCGGTCCTCGTAATGCGCCGGGAATATCTCGACGGTGTCGCCGCGCACGCGGAACGCGCCGCGTGTGAAATTCTGGTCGTTGCGCCGGTACTGCAGCGCGACGAACTGCTTCAAGAGCTCGCCGATCTCGACGCTGTCGCCCTTCTTCAGCGGGATCGTCATGCGCTGGTAGGATTCGAGCGAGCCGATGCCGTAGATGCACGACACGCTGGCGACGATGATCACGTCGCGGCGCTCGATCAGCGCGCGCGTCGCGGCGTGGCGCATGCGGTCGATCTGCTCGTTGATCGACGCGTCCTTCTCGATATAGGTGTCCGAGCGCGGAACGTACGCCTCCGGCTGGTAGTAGTCGTAGTAGGAGACGAAATACTCGACCGCGTTGTCCGGGAAGAACGATTTCATCTCGCCGTATAGCTGAGCGGCCAGTGTCTTGTTGGGCGCGAGGACCAGCGTCGGACGTCCGAGCTCCTGGATGACGTGCGCCATCGTGAACGTCTTGCCCGAGCCGGTGACGCCGAGCAGCACCTGGTCGCGCTCGTCCGCCCGGATGCCGTCGAGCAACTCGGCGATCGCCTGCGGCTGGTCGCCCGCGGGCTCGAAATCCGAGGCGATCCGGAAGGGGACTCCCGCGTCCTGCGCGGGGCGTTCTGCGACGGTGACGGCCATGCCGGTAATATGGCGCTGCAGGGCGTCGGAATCCAGATCAAGGGCTTGACGTCCTTGGGCTGAAGTTCTGAAGCTAATGGGTATTGTTTATCTTAAGATCTCTAAAGCGTCTCGGATTCTATAATTTGGTACACCGACCATGAGCCCACTGTTTGGTTGAACAAAATAGTCATCTAGTTCTCTTTGCTTTCCGCCCGGTTCCTTTTTGCGAACCGGAATTGGTGCATCGTTTTTGAAACAACTAACGACGGCGGCAATGCGTAATTCTCCCTTCTCAATTTTCAAAATAGGCCCCCCACTAAACCCTCGATTTTTTATGGTGTCGAATAGATAATCAGTCCCACCATTTTCACGAGCTATTCCCCCACTGAAAATACCGCCTTTTACAAGTCCCATCGGCCAACCAAGCGTTTCGGGTATTCCCACCATTTCAAAATTTAGTGGAAATCCGCAGTAAGAAACTTCTTCCCCTTGAATTATACG
>JAYQUR010000163.1:0-7628 GCA_038148075.1 Alphaproteobacteria bacterium
TCGGTGCCTGGAGGGTAGGCTTCCGATCGCTGCGTCGTCGATCGGCCGTGTCCGTCATAAAGTCCTGACGATTCGCGTCTGAGGGGGTTGAATCAATCGGCGTGGCGGATACATTGCGCCCGTTCCGCACCGGACCCGCACCGACCGTCCCGGATACCGCGAAAATATCCGGGCATTCGTGCCGCGTCCGGGGCATCAGAATTCCTTGGTCACACAGGCAGCCGCGCCCGTTTCGCGGCGGCCGGAAAGCCCGAGTAAGCCGCACCCATGAATACGACCGTGACTGAGCAGATGCCGACAGACGACGCCGAATACAAAACGCTCGCCAACGCCATCCGCGCCCTGTCGATGGACGCCGTCCAAAAGGCCAATTCCGGCCATCCCGGCATGCCGATGGGCGCCGCGGACATGGCGACGGTACTGTTCACGAAATACCTGAAATTCGATCCGTCCGACCCGGACTGGCCCGACCGCGACCGGTTCGTGCTGTCTGCAGGGCACGGCTCGATGCTGCTCTATTCGCTGCTGTACCTGACCGGCTACGCGGACATGACGATCGACCAGATCAAGAATTTCCGCCAGCTTCACAGCAAGACCGCCGGTCATCCCGAGTACGGCGAGGCGGGCGGCATCGAGATGACGACCGGCCCGCTCGGTCAGGGCATTTCGACCGCGGTCGGCATGGCGCTGGCCGAACGCTCTCTCAATGCCCGGTTCGGCGACGACATCGTCGATCACCGCACGTGGGTGATCGCGTCGGACGGCGACCTGATGGAGGGCATCAGCCACGAAGCGGCGTCGTTCGCGGGGCACATGAAGCTCGACCGGCTGATTGTCCTCTACGACGACAACAACATTTCCATCGACGGCGGCACCGACATGTCGCTGTCGGACGATGCGTTGGGTCGCTTCGAAGCCTACGGCTGGCACGCCCAGCGCTGCGACGGCCACAGCGCTGCCTCGCTGTCGGCTGCTATCGATGCGGCGCTCGCTTCGGGCAAACCGTCGCTGATCGCCTGCCGGACGACCATCGGCTACGGCGCGCCGACAAAGGCGGGGACGTCGGGCTCGCACGGTTCGCCGCTCGGCGACGACGAGATCGCGGCGACGCGCGAGGCGCTCGGCTGGCCGTACGAGCCGTTCGTCGTCCCCAATGAAATCCTGTCCGTCTGGCGCGCTGCCGGGGCGCGTGGCGCCGAGGCGCGCGAGGACTGGTCCGGCCGGCTGATGAAGTCGGATGCCCGCGCCGATTTCGAGCGCGCGATGGCCGGCGACCTGCCGAAGGGTTGGGAAGCCTCCGTCATCGCCGCCAAGAAGGCGTTCTCGGCCGACGCACCGAAGCTCGCGACGCGCGCCTCGTCGGGCAAGACGCTCGATGCGATCACGCCAGCCGTGCCCGAGATGATCGGCGGCTCGGCCGACCTGACCGGTTCCAACAACACCAAGGCTGCCGATTTCAAGGCGCTCGCCCCGCCCGCCTATGACGGGCGCTACGTCTATTACGGCGTGCGCGAACACGGCATGGCGGCGGCGATGAACGGCATGGCGCTGCACGGCGGCATCATCCCCTATTCGGGCACGTTCCTGATCTTTTCGGACTACCTGCGCCCGTCGCTGCGGCTCGCGGCGCTGATGGGCCAGCGGGTAATCCACGTGCTGACGCACGATTCCATCGGCCTTGGCGAGGACGGCCCGACCCATCAGCCGGTGGAGCATCTGGCCAGCCTGCGGGCGATGCCGAACGTCAACGTGTTCCGGCCGGCCGACGCGGTCGAGGTTGCCGAATGCTGGCAGCTCGCGCTCGAGAAGCGCGGCGGTCCGTCGGCGATGGCGCTGACGCGACAGGGGTTGCCGACGCTGCGGACCGAGCACACGGACGAGAACCGTTGCGCGCGCGGCGCCTACGTGCTGGCAGAGGCGGACGGCGACCGGCAGGCGACGATCCTGGCGACCGGCTCCGAGGTCGAGATCGCGATGGCCGCGCGCGATGCGCTGCAGGCCGACGGGATCGGGGCGGCGGTGGTCTCGATGCCCTGCTGGGAACTGTTCGAGGCGCAGGACGACGCCTACAAGGCGTCGGTTCTCGGCGACGGGATCCGCGTCGCGGTCGAGGCGGCGATCGGGTTCGGCTGGGACCGCTGGATCGGCGCGGACGGCGGGTTCGTCGGCATGAAGGGCTTCGGCGCCAGCGCGCCGGCGGAGGAACTCTACGAGGAATTCGGAATCACCGCGGAGGCTGTCGTCGCCGCGGTCAGAAAACGTATGTGAAAACCGCCCCCGACCGGGGCGCAGGACGCAATTTCAGTATCGGAGGATAGAAAGATGGCGATACGCGTTGCAATCAACGGCTTCGGCCGCATCGGACGGCTGACGCTGCGCGCGGCGCTCGAGTCGGGGCGCAAGGATCTCGAGTTCGTGGCGATCAACGACCTCGGCTCGGTCGACATGAACGCGCTGCTGCTGCAGCGCGATACCACGCACGGCCCGCTGGCGAACAAGGTCAGGGCGACGGCGACCGGCATCAATGCCGGCAACGGCGTCATGAAGGTGTTCGCCGAACGTGATCCGGAAAACCTGCCCTGGGACAAGCTCGGCATCGACGTGGTGCTCGAATGCACCGGCATCTTCACCAAACGCGAAATGGCCGAGAAGCACCTGAAGGCCGGTGCAAAGAAGGTCCTGATTTCCGCGCCGGCGACCGGCGAGGACCTCACCGTCGTCTACGGCGTGAACGACCACAAGCTGCGCAAGTCGCACACGATCGTCTCCAACGCGTCGTGCACGACGAACTGCCTCGCGCCGGTCGCGGCCGTCATGCACAAGGCCTTCGATATCCAGCAGGGTTACATGACGACGGTCCATGCCTACACGGGCGACCAGCGCATCCTCGATACGCTGCACAGCGATCCGCGCCGGGCGCGCGCCGCAGGCCAGTCGATGATCCCGACCTCGACGGGTGCGGCGAAGGCTGTCGGTCTCGTGCTGCCGGAACTGAACGGCAAGCTCGACGGCACATCGATCCGCGTGCCGACGCCCAACGTCTCGGTGATCGACTTCACCTTCGTTCCGAAGAAGAAGACCACGGTCGAGGCGGTCAACGCGGCGGCGATCAAGGCGTCCCAGAGCAACCGGCTCAAGGGCATCCTGAACATCAACGATCAGCCGCTGGTATCGTCCGATTTCAATCACGACCCGGCCTCGTCGACATTCGACGTCACCCAGACGCAGGTCGTGGGCGGCAAGCTGGTCCGCGTGGTCAGCTGGTACGACAACGAGTGGGGCTTCTCGAACCGCATGCTCGATACGGCAGCGGCGATGGGCAAGCTCAAGTAGGCAGAGAGGCGGAGCGGTCGGAATGCCGAAAACTCTCGACGACCTCGACGTCGCCGGAAAGAAGGTCTTTCTGCGCGCCGACCTCAACGTGCCGATGCGCGACGGCAAGGTGAGCGACGCCACGCGGATCGAGCGGCTGGCGCCGACGATTTCGGAGCTCGCCGACAAGGGCGCCGTCGTCATCGTCGCGTCGCATTTCGGCCGGCCCAAGGGCGAGCGCAATCCGGACATGTCGCTGGCTGCGCTCGCCGGACCGCTGTCGGACGCGCTCGGCGGCCGCCGGGTCGCGTTCGCCGACGACTGCATCGGCGATGCGGCGAAACGGGTCGTGGACGCCGCGGCCGCGGGTGACGTGGTGCTGCTCGAGAATCTCCGGTTTCACGCGGGCGAGGAGAAGAACGACACCGGTTTCGCGAAGGCGCTTGCCGAGCTTGCCGATCTCTACGTCAACGACGCCTTTTCCGCGGCGCACCGGGCGCATGCCTCCACCGAGGGCCTCGCGCACCTGCTGCCGTCGGCGGCCGGCCGGTTGATGCAGGCCGAACTCGACGCGCTCGACGCAGCGCTCGGCAGCCCGACGCGGCCCGTCGGCGCCATCGTCGGCGGCGCCAAGGTCTCCACCAAGCTCGACCTGCTCGGCAATCTCGTCGGAAAGGTCGACATGCTGGCCATCGGGGGCGCAATGGCGAACACGTTCCTGCACGCGCTCGGCACCGACGTCGGCGCGTCGTTGTGCGAACGCGACATGGCGGAGACGGCGCTCGATATTCTGGCTCGCGCCGATGCCGCCGGCTGCGAAGTGGTGTTGCCGTCGGACGCGGTCGTCGCCGCCGAGTTCAAGGAAGGCGCGGCCAACGATACCGTTCCCGTTGCCGCCGTCCCGTCCGATCGCATGATCCTGGATGTCGGCGCCGGTAGCGCCGAGGGTCTCGCCGCGAAGCTCGCCGAGCTCAAGACGCTTGTCTGGAACGGCCCGCTCGGGGCGTTCGAAATCCCGCCCTTCGACGCTGGCACCAACCGGGTCGCGCAGGCGGCGGCCGGCCTGACGCGGTCGGGCGCGCTCCAGACGGTGGCGGGCGGCGGCGATACGGTCGCGGCGCTGGCGCACGCGGGCGTAATCGACGATTTCTCTTATGTCTCGACCGCCGGCGGCGCGTTTCTCGAATGGCTGGAAGGCAAGGAACTTCCCGGCGTGAAGGCGCTCGGCTGACGCCGTTCGGGTACCGATCTTTGCGCGCCGGGCAGGGTGACAAGCCAATCCAGCCCCACTACTCTCCTGCCCAATCCATACGCGAATTCCGGGAGGATCCCCAATGCGTCTCGGCTATTTCACGATGCCCATGCATCCGCTGGACACCGACTACACGACGACTCTCAAGCAGGACCGCGAGGCGATCATCCTCGCCGACAAGCTCGGTTACTACGACGCCTTCGTCGGCGAGCACCTGAGCGACGCGGCGGAGAACATCACCAGTTCGATGATGTTTCTCGCGACGCTGATCCACTCCACCGAGAACATCAAGCTCGGCACCGGCACGTCGAACCTCACGCATACGCACCCGGTTCTCGCCGCTAGCCACGCAGCCATGTTCGATCATCTGGCCGAGGGCCGGTTCATCTTCGGCATCAGCCCCGGCACGCTGCGCTCCGACCGAGAGGTGCTCGATATCCTCGACGAGGACATCAACAAGATGTTCGCCGACGCGATCGACGTGATTCTCGAGATCTGGCAGCGCGATCCGCCGTACTCGATCGAGCTGCCCGGCAACCGCTGGAAGGTGACCACCGAGGTGACGATCGACGCGCCCTACGGCACCGGCATCATGCAGAAACCGTTGCAGTCGCCGCGCCCCGAGATCGTCGGCACCGTCGTCGCGCCGTTCTCCAAGGGCGTGATCGAGATGGGCAAGAAGGACTTTCATCCCATGTCGGCCAACTTCCTGATGGACAAGTGGGCCGCGACGCACTGGGCGAACTACGCCCAGGGCGCGGAAGAGGCGGGGCGGACGGCGGACCCCGCCGACTGGCGCATCGCGCGCACCATCTTCGTCGCCGACGACGACAAGGTCGCGCAGAGCTACGGCAAGGCCGACGAGAAGAGCCCCTACCGGTTCTACTACAAGCAGCTGGTCTACAAGCTGACCAAGGGCGGCCGCCAGGCCGTGTTCAAGCACGAGCGCGACGAGCCCGACGAGGCGATCACGCTCGACCGCGTGCTCGACGATCTCGTCATCTGCGGGACCGTCAACGAGGTCGTCGACCAGATCCTCGCCTTCCGCGAGGTCACCGGCGAGTTCGGCGAACTGGTCGTCGCCGGCATGGACTGGGTCGATGAGGGGCTGACCAAGCGGTCGATGGAGCTGATGGCCGAGGAGGTCATGCCGCGGGTCAACGCGGCGCTGGGCGAGACGGCCGAAGCGGCGGAGTAGTCTTCCCGTTCTTCACCCCGGAAGCACGAAATCCGCCATTACCACGAAATGGCACGCCGCGCCGCCGACGACGAAGGCGTGCCAAAGCGCGTGGTTGAACGGCAGAGACCGCCACAGATAGAAGACCAGCCCCGCCGTATAGACGAGCCCGCCGGTCAGCAGCCACGCCGCGCCCTGCGGCCCGAGCCCGTCCGCGATCGCGCCGCTCCACAGGAATCCGAGCCACCCCATCCCGAGGAACACCGGGACCATCGTCCAGTGCAGCCGGCCGAGCGACAGCCGCACGGCGATGCCGATAGCCGCCAGGGTCCATTCCAGCGCGAGGAGCGGGAGGCCGGTTCCGGGCGGGAAGGCGAGCAACAGTATCGGCGTATAGGTGCCGGCGATCATCGCGAAGATCGCGCAGTGGTCGAAGGCGAGCCACAGGCGGCGCCGCCGGGCGCGGCGGGCCCGGCGCAGTTCCCGGTCGCGGAAAGGAAGCGCAACCCGCCTCGGCGTCTCGGTTTCCAGCCGAAGCCACTCGACCGGATCGAAGCTGCGCGGTGCGCTGTGAAACAGCGTAGACGCGAGCATGGTCAGGAAGGTGGTCACGCCGAAGACGACGCAGGAGATCAAGGCGATGGCGGCGCCCGTCTCCATGGCACGGTGCGTCAGCCAGTACAACGCCCCCAGCGCCAGCATGGCGCCGACCCCATGCACCGCCGCGCTTGCGCGTTCCTCGGCATCGGTCTGCGGCACCCGGAGGGTGCGTGCGCGGATGGCGGAGAGTCCGGGTTTCACCAAAGGCCCGCCTCCCTGCGGAGGGAAAACAGGGGCCTATTCTAGCGCAACCTCTTCAATGCGGACACAGACAGCCGAATGCCGGCCGGGTCTCAGGCGGCTTCGCTGTTCCCGGAAGACGATCTCTTCCCTTCGACCTCGCCGTTGGCGAGCTGTTCGAACGATTTCACTTCTTCCATGAATTTCTCGAACAAGTCGCGGATATTCGTCGTTTCGTTCGTCATCCGGTTGGCCGAGGAACTCAACTCACTGGCTGCCGTGTCGGTCCGGTCGGCCGCCTGATCGACCATCTGAATGCTCGATGTGACTTCGTTCGTCCTCGACGCTGCGTCGGCAGCGCTGTTGGCAATCTCCTGCGTGGCCAGTTTCTGCTGTTCTGCCGCGTTGACGATTTCGCCGGTACTCTTCGCGATGTTCTCGATCGTCTCGCCGATCTGATTGATCGAGGAGACCGCATGCCGGGTCGCCGACTGGATATCGGTGATTTGCGCGCCGATTTCTTCCGTCGCTTTCGCGGTCTGGTCGGCCAGGCTCTTGACCTCCGTCGCGACGACGGCAAAGCCCTTGCCCGCTTCGCCGGCGCGCGCGGCCTCGATCGTCGCGTTGAGCGCCAGCAGGTTGGTCTGGCTCGCGATGTCGTTGATGAGGCTCACTACTTCCCCGATTTTCTCCGCCGCAGTATCGAGCGCCTCGACGCCCTCGTTGGCTTTCCTGGCCTCGTCGACGGCCGAAGAGGCGATGCTGCTGCTCTGCTGCACGATGCGGATGATTTCCTCGCCCGAGGCCGACAGTTCCTCGGCGGCGGCGGCGACGGTTTCCACGTTGCTCGTCGCTTCGCCCGCGGCGTTCGAGACCAGATTGGACTGGTTGGTCGTGTCGGTCGCGTTTTCCCGGATCGTGTTGGACGCCGCTTCGACCCGAGAGCCGGCCTCCGCCAGCGTCTGCAGCGCAATCGAGATCTGGTGCTCGTATGCCCGCGAGACGTATCTCATGAACATTGCGCGATCCGCCGCATGCTCGCTTTCCTTCGCCATTTCGGCGGCACGCACGTCCTGGGCGGCGACGGCTTCCGCGACCGCTTCGTCC
>JAYQUR010000164.1:0-7625 GCA_038148075.1 Alphaproteobacteria bacterium
GGATCATTCGCTGCCCAGGGGCGAACTGGTGGCACGGTGGCAGCCGGTCCTGCCCGAGTTGATCGAGCATACCGCGATCCTGTGCGTCGAGGGCGAACTCGACGATATCTCCGGCGTCGGGCAGACGAAGGCGGCGCTCGATCTAACGCCCAACCTGCCCGACGACCGCAAGGCGTATCATCTGGAGAGGGGCGCCGGTCATTACGGCGTCTTCAACGGCGGCAAGTGGCGCCGGTCTATTGCGCCCAGGATCGGGGAGTTCATCCGGACCCACGACCGCGAGATCGGCACCAACCGCGACCGGATTCACGCGTACATGTATCCGAATGCGATGCGGAAAAGAAAGGCGAACGGCGGGGCGGCGCGGAAAAAGGCCCCGAAACGCGCCGGTTCGTAATCCGCCGCGCAGACGTTCCGGTGTCCGCGCGGCGGCTATGCCGGCCGGTCAGGTAATCGCGATCCTGAACTCGCCGATCTGGTCGCAGACGAAGTGCAGTTCGTCCCCGGTCTTCACTTCGCTGACGCCCTCGGGCGAACCGGTATACATGATGTCGCCGGGATACAGCGTATAGTATTGCGAGGCGTATTCGATCAGTTCGGCGATACTAAGGACCTGATCCCTGGTGTTGGCATCCTGCTTGACGTCGCCGTTGACCGAGCCGCGGAACGACACGTTGTCCGGATCGGCGATCTCGTCCGCGGTGACGAACCACGGGCCGAGCACCGCATAGCCGTCGCACGATTTCCGCGCGCTGCGATCCTCGGGGCCGCGCACCGTCATGTCGAGACCCAGCGTGTAGCCGGCAATGTAATCGAATGCGTCTTCCTTCTTCACGCGGCTGCATTCCTTGCCGATCACCATCACGAACTCGAACTCGTGGTCGTTGCGACGGTCGGGGAAGCGGATCGGGATGCCCTCGGAGGGCCCGATCAGCGCCGTGTTCGACTTCAGGAAAATCCCAGCCTCGCGGATCTTCGTGGTGCGTTCGATGACGCGGATGCCCTTGTCCGCCTGCGCTTCCTCGATATGGGCGAGGTAGTTCACCGGCGCCGCCATCAGCTTCCCGGGTCGCGCGATCGGCGACAGCAGGTCGACGCTGTCGACGGGGATCGGATCGGCCTTCTCGGCCATCTCCTCGAGCCGGCCGCGCCATTCCGGCAGCGCCGCGATGACCGCGTCGCCCTTCATGTCGTAACGCGCGGCGGCGCGAATCCCGGTCTGGGCGTCGGTGACGTCGCGCACGGTGCCGTCGATGACGACGCCGAGCCGGTCTTCTCCGTAACGGCAGAGTTTCACGTCGGTTTCTCCTTGTCCTTGGTTGTTGTGCTTAGCGTTCGGAAGATGTGCGCCCGTCAAGCTGCGGGCCGGAATTCCATCAGGCCGAACCCGGTTGCCCACGGCACGACGGCTTCGTAGACGACCGTCTCGCCGGCCCACCCGGGCACGGCGCCTGCCAGCGCGATCCACGCGCGTACCTCATGGGTGCCGCCGCCGGCCTCGGTCATGCGTTCGTGCGTCAGCGACCGCAGGGCGTCGTGGCGGCGGTTGGCGAGATTGTCGAGAAACTCGGCGTCGAAGTCGCCGTCGATGACGCCGTGCCGCCGCTCGCCCGGCGCGTGTGACAGGCCGCCGGTGGCGATCAGAGCGACCTTGCGCGCAGACTTGGCGAGCGCTGCGCCGACGGCCTGGCCGAACCGGAAGCAACTGTCCGCCGACGGCATCGGTTCGGACAGCGTGTTGAAGATGACCGGAACGACCGGCTTCATGCGGCCCTCGAGCAGGAAGTGAATCGGCACCATCGTGCCGTGATCGAGTTCCATCTCGTCCGAATAGCTCGGATCGACGCCGTCGGCGTACAGGGCTTCCAGCAGTTCCGCCGCCAGAGCGGCGTCGCCCGGAATGCGGGTGCGTTCGACGCGCAGCCACGGTTCGACCGGCCCGTCGTGCCCGTCCGCGCGGCCGATGCAGAAGGCGGGCATGTGATCGAAGAAGAAGTTCGTCCAGTGCTCGGACGAGAAAATGACCACGCTTTCCGCCCCCGAGGCAGCCAGGTCGTCGGCGACCCGCGCGTAACCGTTATATATGGCGTCCTTCTGTTCGGCGGGCGCCAGTTCGGTCCAGGCGGTCGACCCCGGGGCGTGGCTGACGCCCGCAGCGAAAACGATCGGCATGGCTCAGGTCTCCGGATTCAGGGCGGCGAGATAGTCTTCCTGCGACACCCCCGCGATGATGGTAAAGGGGCGCAGCAAAAGCGGATGAACGCCCAGGTCGTACAGGGCGTCGATATCCATATCCGCGAGCGCCGCGCGCTCCGCGTCCGAGAGTTCGAACTCCGCCATGAACGCGTCCGGTTCCGACTGGAACCGCTCGCGCGCGACCGGGTCGCTGTTGACGGCGCGGCAGAGTTTCTGGAGCTGGTACTGGCTCATCCCTTTGGTGTCCGGTTCGAAGGTCCCGTTCGCGCCGGCGGGCGCTGTTGCGGACGCCTGCTTCACGACGCATCGCCAAACATCTACCATACGTCGTCAGAGGGACAAACTCGCACGAGACACACCGGGAGCAAGAGATGAGCGGACCACACGTAACCGGCCTGCGCAGCGCGGAATTCTCCGTAAGCGATCTCGCGGGAACCAAGAAATTCTACGAGGAATGCTGGGGGCTGGAAACGGTGGCGGAGGAGGGCGGCGCGGTCTATCTGCGCGCAACCGGCCCGGAACATCATATCCTGACCCTGCGGGAGGGGCCGGAGAAAAAGCTGCTCCGGGTCAACCTGGCGGCGCCGGACAAAGCGACGGTCGATGCGTTGCACGAACGCGCCAAGGGCCTCGGCGCGGACGTCGACGCGCCGGGAGCGCTCGGCGAACCCGGGGGCGGTTACGGCTTCGTGTTCCGCGATCTCGACGGTCGCGACTATCGAATCTCGTCGGACGTGGCGCAGCACGCGGCCAAGCCTATGGAGCCCGACAAGCCGTTCAAGATCAGCCACGTGGTCCAGAATTCCTCCGACCGCATGGCGCAGAGCGACCATTTCATCGACATGCTGGGCTTCAAGCTGAGCGATCGCACGGGCTACATGGATTTCATCCGCTGCAGTACCGATCACCACGCGATCGCGTGGACCGAAATCAAGCGGCCGACCATGAACCATTGCGCCTTCGAGGTGCCGAGCCACGATGCGCTGATGCGGGGCTCGGGCCGGATGCAGCGCGCCGGCTATCCCGTCGAATGGGGCGTCGGCCGGCACGGTCCGGGCAACAATATCTTCGCCTATTTCATCGATCCGAACGGCTACGTTATCGAGTACACCGCGGAGGTCGAGCAGGTCGACGACAGCTACAAGGTCGGTATGCCGGACGACTGGATCCGTCCGGCGGAATGGAACGGCGATTCCTGGGGCTTCGCGAGTCCTGCGTCGGAGCGCATGCGCGAAGCGACGCAGGGGTAGGGGAGCCGGAGAACTCCTCTAAAACTGCGCGGCGTATTGCGCCGGATCGATATTGGCGCCGATGACGAGCGGCCGGTCGCCGTCGCGGGCGACCGTCAGCGCCTTCTCCAGCCCCGCCGCGTCGTCGACCTCGATGCCGTCGCATGCCATCGAATTGGCGAGCTTGACGACGTCCGTCGGATCGATCGTCGTGCCGGACGACGGGTATTGCCGCGCCATCTGCTTGAGCTCGATCCGGTTCAGGCTGTTGTCGCAGAACACGACGACGACGAGGCCGAGCTTCAGACTCGCGGCGAGCCGTAGTTCGCCTTGGACCATCGCGAGCCCGCCGTCGCCGGTGAAGCAGACGACCTCCCGTTCGGGCAGCATCAGCTTCGCGGTCATCGCGGCCGGCAGCGAGAAACCCATCGACGACAGGCCGTTCGACATCAGCACGCCCCGGGGGGCGTAGGTCGTCCAGCCCTGGCCGACGAGCAGCTTGTGCGAGCCGACGTCGGTGGTGACGACTGTATCCAACGGCGTCGCGCCGCGAACGACGTCCACCACATCGGTGGGATTGAGACGGCCCGGCGTGCGGCCGGCGTAATAGAGCTCCCGCAGGTTCTCGCGATGGGAGGCTATGTCGGACATCTTCCACTTGTCGCCTTCGCCGATACCGTCCGCGAGAGCGCCGAGCGCGGCGGAGATATCGCCGACCATCTCGATTCCGGCCTGATATATCTGGTCGGTGTTGGGTGTCGTGTCGACGTGCAGGACAGCCGCCTCCGGCGTCCATGGCTTGATCAGCTCGACCGCGTCGAAGCCCGCGGCGACGATCAGGTCCGCGCCCGACAGGAAATCCCACACGAACTGGTTGCACGCCATGTCGAGCGTGCCGGCGAAGCAAGGGTGATCCTCGGGGAGAACGCCTTTCGCCATCGGGGCGACGACGACGGGGCAGCCCGCCGCTTCGGCCAGCCGTGCCAGCGCCGCGCCCGCACCGGTGCGCGCGGCCGCGATGCCGGCGACGATTACGGGTTTTCGTGCGCCGCGCAGCAGCGCGGCCGGGTCCGCTCGTCCGTCGACCGAATGGATCTCGTAGCCGCCGCCCTGGCGCGTCAGGGGCGGAAGGCGGACTTCGTCGTCGATCGCCTCGGCGCCGACGACGTCGGCTGCGGTCGTTATGTGAACCGGCCCGGGCCGTTCGGCGGTTGCCGTGCGGAAGGCGCGTCGCATGACGGTCGCGACGGTGTCGGGGCGGATCGGCGCGGCCCACTTCGATATGGGTCCGAACATCGCGCCGTGATCCACGACCTGGTGCGTGAAGGTGTGTTCACGTCTTCCCTCGATCTGGCCCGACAGGGCGATCATCGGTACGCGGTCGAGCATCGCGGATGCCACCGCGTTGACGAGGTTCGAAGACCCGGGTCCCAGGGTCGACAGGCAGACGCCGGGTTTTCCGGTGAGCTGGCCGTAGGCAGCTGCCATCAAACCCGCCGTGCCTTCGCGGCGGGCGAGGACGAACTCGATCCCGTTGCGGCGCGCGGTCTCGATCAATTCGACGTTGGGGTCGCCAGGATAGCCGAAAACATGGCGGATGCCGGCGGCATGCAGATAACCGGTAATGACGTCGGAACAGTTCAACGAGGTATCCAGTCGGAGATGTGGGTGTGCGGATGGCGGCATCATAGTATGTTCGCCGCCGCACGTAAGGCGGCTGCATGCAGACAGGGAAAACGGCGTGACGGGCGAGGTTACCAGGGCTATCGCGGCTTTCGCGGCAACTGCGAGGGCCGCAGACCTTCCAGAAAGGGTCGTCGAGCGGGGGCGGATTCATATCCTCGACACGCTCGGCCTTGCGCTGGCCGGCAGCGGGTCGGATGCCGCGCGCATCCTGCGCGATCAGTTTGCCGCCGACGGGATCGCGACGACCGCGCGGCGCGCCGGTTGGGCGGCGCTATTCAATACCGATCTGTTTGCACCCGCCCGCTTCGCCGCGGCGGCCAACGCCGCAGCGGCGCATGCCGACAATTTCGACGATACGACGCCGCAGGTCCGGCCCGAGAGGACCGGTGGCATCCACGCGAGCGGATCTGTTCTGCCCGCGGTGCTGGCGCTGGGCGAGGGGACGGGGGCGTCGGGCCGGGATGCCGTCCTCGCCTATCACGTCGGCGTCGAGGTAGCCTCGCGCCTCAATCACGCCGTCGGGCCGCGTCACTACGGCACCGGGTTTCATACGACCGGGACGATGGGCATTTTCGGCGTCGTCGCGGCGGCGGCGGCGCTGCGCGGCTTCGACGAGGCCGCGACCGTCGCCGCGATCGGCCTCGCCGCGAGCCATGCCGCGGGGGTGCGCCGCAATTTCGGGACGATGGCCGAGGTGCTGCATCCGGCGCAGGCCGCCGAAGCGGGCCTGCTGTGCGCCGATCTCGCGGCGCGCGGCGCGACGGCGGCCGACGACGCGCTCGACGGGCCGGTCGGCTATTTTTCCGCCGCCGCGGGCGATTTCGATCCGAACGAGATCGTCGGGCTTCTCGGCAACCCCTGGGTGTTCGACGATCCCGGCGTCTGGATCAAGCCGCATCCGAACGGTGCGCTCACGCACCCCGGCGCGGCCTGCCTGCTCGGCCTTATGCGGGACAACGGGATCGCGCCTTCGGACGTTTCGGCGATCCGGGTGCGAACCAACGACCGCGTCCTCAACACGCTGATCCACCACGACCCGTCGAATGCGATGCAGGCGAAGTTCTCGATGGAGTTCACGCTGGCCGCCATCGCGGTCGACGGGCAGGCGGGGCTCGGCGAGTTCACCGACGCGACGCTCGGCCGCGCCGACATCCGTGACATGATGGGCCGCATTGCCTATTCGTCCTATGACGCCGCCGAAACTGCAGCGGATTTCACCAATGTCACCACCTTGGTCGAAATCGCACGCAAGGACGGCGAGACCGTCGCCGGACGGGCCGACTATGCGCATGGCAGCACCCGTTCGCCGATGGACTTTGCAGCGGTAGAGGAGAAGTTCCGCCAGTGCGCGGCCTATGGCGGCGTGTCCTCGGACCGCGCCGGGCGGGTCGCCGCGGAGGTGCGTGGAATCGACGGAGCGGTCACGCTCACGCGCCTCGCGGAGGCGTTATCGGCGCCGGAGCTCTGATATCCCTGGCGTGACCCAGAATGTCGCAGTCGCGCCGGGGGATTGGACGGGCGGAGCAAATGTTCTATAGTTCTCGGCGCATCGGCCCCAAGGCCGCAATAGCAACGATCAAATCTGTATGACCAGTTGGGAGGTCACAATGGTACTCGGTAAAATCGGTACGACGGCACGTCTCGCCGGCTTCGCCCTTGCGGGTGCGGTCGCGCTCGGCGGCGCTGCCCAGGCGCAGAAAGTCAAGATGGCGGTTCCGTCGTTCCTGACAGGCGCGGCAGCGGCCGCCTTCGGCATTCCGGCGAAGAACGGCGCCGAACTGATGATTCGCGGAATCAACAATGGCGAATTGCCCGCGCCCTACAACACCAAGGGTATGGCCGGTCGCGAGATCGAGCCGATCTACTACGACGAGGCCGGCGGCAACACCAAGCAGGTCACGGAGATGCGCAACAAGGTGCAGAAGGAAGGCGTCGACCTGATCGTCGGCATCATTTCTTCCGGTACCTGTGCGGCGACCACGCCCGTTTCCGAAGAGCTGAAGGTTCTCACGATCCAGGCGATCTGCGGCACGCCGCGCGTCTTCGAGGAAATCAACAAGAACCCGAAGTACGTCTTCCGCACGATCAACTCCGCGACGGCCAACAACGTGTCGGCGGCGCGCTATATCTCGAAGCGGTTCGCGAAGGACGTGAAGGGCTTCGTCGGCATCAACCAGAATTACGCCTGGGGCCAGGATTCGATGCGCGACTTCGCGCTGGCGATGAAGCACCTGGTGCCGAAAGCCAAGGAGGCCAGCAAGCATCAGTTCCCGAAGCTTTTCTCGGGCCAGTACGGCACGGAAATCTCGGCGCTGTCGCGCGCGCGTGAAAACCTGATCCACTCCAGCTTCTGGGGCGGCGATCTGGAGGCGTTCATGGGCCAGGCGGCGGCTCGCGGGATGTTCAAGCGCAAGATGTTCGTCTTCACGGTCGGCGAGACGGTCGCTTATCGACTCGGCACCAAATTCCCCGAGGGAATCATGGTCGGGACGCGCGGTCCGTACGGCATGTACG